>NZ_JAEIMH010000001.1:0-17177 GCF_016464295.1 Streptomyces sp. N35
CCCCCCACCCCCCCCCCCCCAAGGCCCCGCAGTCCCCCGCGCCGGCCAAGAACGCGGCGCGGACGGCACGGGCCGCGCCCGCCACCGCCAACTACGCGATGAGCCGCGCCCTCGACTCCGCCAGGGAGGCCGTGTCCTTCGCGAACGAGGCGCAGATCTCCGCCTCCCAGGCGCAGGCGGCCTCTCTGGCGGCCGGCAAGAGCAAGGCGGAGGCGGGGGGCGCGTCCCGCGCCGCCAAGAAGATCGTCGGCGACAAGCGCAGGGGCGGGGGCGGGGCGGAGGGGCAGGCCCTCGCGATGGAGGCCGTGGCTCACGAGACCAACGGCACGACCCCGGTCAGCGAGGGCAACACCGAGTACTGGGGCATGTGGCCCGAGGACGTCGGCCGGGAGAAGGACTGGCACAAGACCGTCAGCCACTGGTCGACGGTGACCGGCGTGGCCGCCGTGGGCATCGCCGCCTCCGCCTTCTTCTTCCCGCCGGCCGCCCCGGTGATCCTGGGCGTCGCCGGCACGGTGGGCCTGGTGTCCTGGGGGCTGAGCGGCGCCGCGGCCATCCTCGCCGGCACGTCCTACGGCTTCGGCTCCGAGCAGTTCAGCGAGGACATGGGCATGTTCATCGTCGGCGGCATCTTCGCCGGTGTGGGCTCGGTCATCTCGAAGGCAGGTCTCAAGACCGAGCTCGGCGGGAAGATCTCCGGGGTGGTCAGCGGCGTGGTCGGCGGCGTGACCGACATCTTCGACTGGTAAGGACCCTCATGCTCACCGAGCACTTCACCACGGCCCACTGGTGGATCGCCGCCGTCGTCTCGGGCCTCGCGCTCGCGACGGCGGGGGCCACCCTGGCCACGACCCGCAGGGCCAAAGTGGCCGGAGCCGTGACCGTCACCGCGGTCACGGGCCTCTACACGGGGCTGAAGGGCACGGGCGACGGAGCCGTGCAGGCGCTCCAGCTGTACATCCTGGGCACGCTGTCCCTGGCGATCCTGCGCCTCGTGTTCGCGGGGTGGCTCCGCCGCCAGCGGGAGCGCCACGAGGCGGGTGAGCCGCCGGAGCAGCCGACCGCCAGGCATATCGCCGTCTTCCTGGCCACGTTCGCCGCGATCGTGGCCGGGATCGCGGTCACGCTGTAGGGCGCCATACGGAGCGTTATACGGAGCGCCGTACGGAAGGTCGTACAGAAGGTCATACGGAAGGTCCGTCCCGCCGGGGGAGCGGTGGGACGGACCTTCCGGTCTTCAAGGGGCGGCTACGGCAGGTTGTGCACGTGCGGCCCCACCGCGTTCGACCACGCGTTGCCCGCCGTGGCGTCCCAGTTGGTCGACCAGGTCATCGCGCCCCGCAGCGACGGATACGTACGCGAGGGCTTGAACGAGCCGCACGACGTGCCCCGCGTCAGGCAGTCGAGCGCCGCGTTCACCACGGACGGCGCCACGTACCCGGAGCCCGCACCCCGCGTCGACGCGGGCAGTCCGAGGCCCACCTGGGACGGGGCGAGCCCGCCTTCCAGCTGGATGCAGGCCAGGGCCGTCAGGAAGTCCACCGAGCCCTGCGAGTAGACCTTGCCGTCACAGCCCAGCATCGAACCGCTGTTGTAGTACTGCATGTTGACGACGGTCAGGATGTCCTTGATGTTCAGCGCCGTCTTGAAGTACTCGTTCGAGGTCGACTGCATGTCGATCGTCTGCGGCGCCATCGTGATGACGAGCCCCGGCGCCTTGGCCGCGAGGGACCTGAGCGCCTGGGTCATGTACGTGGAGTTGAGCCCGTTCTCCAGGTCGATGTCGACCCCGTCGAACCCGTACTCCTGCATCAGCGCGTACACGGAGTCCGCGAAGGCCGTGGCCGAGGCCGCGGAGTTGACCGAGACGGTCCCCTTCTCGCCGCCGATCGAGATGATCACCGACTTGCCGGCCGCCTGCTTGGCCGCGACGTCCGCCTTGAACTGCGCCTCGGTGTACCCGCCGAGCCCGGCCGAGTCCACCGCGAAGTCCACCGCGCCCGGTGTGGACGTGGCGTCCGCGAAGGCGACCGCGATGATGTCGTACTGCGCCTGCACATCCGAGATCCGCTGCACCGCCGCGCCGTTGTTGAAGTTCTGCCAGTAGCCCGTGACGGCGTGCGCGGGCACGTCGCCGCCGCCTCCGCCGCCGGTGGTGGCCGTCCGGCCGTTCACCGAGGTGGTACGCGGGGACTCGCCCGCCGCGTTCGTCGCGGTCACCTGGAAGGTGTACGAGGTGTCGGCGGCCAGACCCGTCACGGTCGCCGAACTCCCGTTCACGGACTGGACCTTGGTGCCGTCGCGGTACACGTTGTAGCCCGTCGCGTTCGCCACCGGACTCCACGACAGGGACACGGAGGACGAGGTCGTGCCGGAGACCGCGAGGCCCGAGGGCGACACCGGGATCACCGGGTCCGGGTCACCGCCACCGCCGCCGTCGGGTCCGAGGACGGACACGTCGTCGACGAGATAGGGCTGCTGCCCGTACCAGCCGTGCGTGTAGACCGTCACGGAGCTCGTCGAGGCGCCGGTGGTGAAGGAGGTCTTCAGCTCCTTCCAGGAGGACGAGTCGGGCGTCCACGTGGACACGTCCGTCGTCCCCGTACCGGAGGCGCCGAGGTAGGCGTACCCGCCCTGCACCCAAGCGCTCAGCCGATACGTGGAGTTGGGCTGCACGGCCACCGTCTGGCTGCACCGTGCGTGGTCCTGCCCGGCCGGCGTCGCCTTCAGGGCGGACGCGCCGCCGTGCACAGGGGAGGAGACCGCAGACCCGGCCGTACAGGTCCAGTTGGCGAGGCCGCTTTCGAAGCCGGCGTTCTTCGCCACGTTCACATCGGCAGCCTGCGCACTGCCGGTGAGACCACCGACCGCGAGCGCACCACCGGCCAGAGCGACCAGAAGCATGCGTCTTACGGAGCCCACAACGTGCCTCCCATTGCGTGAGGGGGGTGAGGAAGACGGGACGGCGGCCACCGTTCGGTACTGCCGCGCAATCTGGTCCAGACCATTCGGGTTGTCAAGACCTCTGGAAGCCGCAACTCCCCTTGGGGAGAGCCGACTTGAGCACGCGAAGCGGACGCTCCCGTCGATCTTCACTCAGCGTCGATCAAGATCTCACCAGGAGTTACGTCGATCCAGTGTTGAGCTGGGCATGACGTGGATATGGTGCTGGTGCAGGAAGACCAAGAGCGGCCGCAATTGGCCGCGAGTGACTGCACGTGGTCGGAAGCGATCGGGGGGTCTTGATGTGCCGACTGTCATAGCCGTGACCGCTCCCGACCTGATCCTTCCGCCGCCCGACCAGCACACCCCGCCGGCCGCGGTGGTGCAGACGCCCCAGGGCCGCACCACCCGCCCGCTTGAGGCCTCGCTCTCCGATATGCACGCCCTGCTCGAACAGCACGGCTATGTGATCGTCCTCTGCCCGGCCTCGCTCCCCTCCCAGGCCCTGCACCGCCTCCATACGGTCCGCGGCGTGCTCGAGTCCGACCGGATCGCCCTGCTCGACCTGGACCTGCCCCCGCTCGGACTCGCCGTCCTCGCCCTGCAGTTGAGGCAGCTCTCGCTCTGCGACTTCAGCCCGGGCGTCCTCGCCTCGGCGGCCCGGCTGCTCTCCCACTACATCTACGCGGGCGCGGTCCTGAACTCGGTCACCAAACTCGACCGCGTCCCCGTCAGCCTCAAGCAGCACGCCAAGTCCTGGGTCCCCGGCTCCCAGTTCGCGGTCCTCGCCAACCCCAAGGCCCAGCTCATCCGCCTCGGCGGCGCGGGACAGGGCGCGAAGCTCGAAGGCCCCGGGTTCGGCACCCGGCTCATCGTGGCGAAAGGCCAGTTGCAGTCCGACTGGATCACGGGTTCGCTGGCCCGCTCCTGGCAGGTCCAGGGCGTCGCCGAAGCCCCGCTCCCCGCGGAGTCCACCCGCTGGTGGGGTACCGGCAAACTGGTCGAATTCGCCGCCGCGATCCCCGATATCTCCGTCCTCTACCAGCTGGTCTCCTCCGTGAAGCGCGAGGAATGCCATTGGTGCGGTCTCGAACTCATCGGCGACCGCTGCGGGTTCTGCTCCGCGCCCCTTCTGGAATCGCCGTCACCCTCCGCTCTGCCGTCTTCTTCGCAATCCGGGAACCACTCCGGGAACCACGAGAACCATTCGCGCCCCACAGGTGTCCTGACCTCAGGACAGCAACGCAAGGCCATCAGCCCCTAGCGACTCGACGTCGACCCCGACCCGACCTGATCGAGGTAGTCCGGCTCATGAATTCTCGCCAGCGCCGCGGTGTGATCCTGCTGCTCCTGTCGGTCCTGTGTGCCTTCGGCGCGTTCGCCGGGGTGCTCTCGGTGATCCGCGACGTCAACTCGAAGGTGGGGCCCGAGGTTTCCGCGTATCGCCTCAAGAGCGATGTCGCACCGTACAAGACCTTGGACAAGGGGCAGTTCGAGAAGATCGAAATGCCCGAGCGCTGGCTGTCGCAGAACGCGGTCACCGATTTGCGGGAGATCGACGGAAAGATAGCCGTCACACAACTCCGCAAAGGCTCCCTCCTTCAGTCGGACATGATCGTCAAGCGGCCCGAACTCGGTGACGGGGAACAGGAAATAGCCATCATGATCGACGCGGCGACCGGTGTCGCCGGAAAGATCACTCCGGGCTCGACGGTCAACATTTACGCGACGTTCAAGGCCGAGCTGGAAGGCGGCAAGGCCCAGTCCAAGGTCATCGTCCAGAATGCGCGGGTCCTCGACGTGGGCGAACTGACCCCGCTTGAACCCCGTGAGGACGACCGCAGCGGCCGCCGGATCGAGGCGGTCCCGATCACCTTCGCCCTCAACACCCTGGATGCGCAGCGCGTCGCTTACGCCGAATCCTTCGCGGAACACGTCCGGCTCGCCCTGATCTCCCAGGGCGGCGACACCCCGGTCTCGCCGGGGGACAGGACCTACACCCTCGACGAGGACAAGTGAGGGCCCCCTTGTGACGATTCGCATCCTGCCCGCGGTGGGCGACGCGGACTCCGCCCGCTCGCTCTCCACCCTGCTGAGCCAACTGCCCGACGCGGAACCGGCGTTGCCGGTCACCGACTCGACCGCCCTGCTCGACACGCTGGCCCGCCTCGCCGGTGAATCCCTGGAGGAGCTCCCGGAAGTCGTCCTGGTCCACGAGCGAATAGGCCCGGTCCCGGCTCTGGAGCTGATACGGGAAGTGGCGATGCGCTTCCCGGTCGTCGGCGTCATCCTGATCACCCAGGACCCGAGCCCGGGACTCTTCTCCGCGTCCATGGACGCGGGCGCCCGCGGACTGATCGGACTGCCCCTCGGTTACGAGGAGTTGGCGGCCCGCGTGCAGACGGCGGCCTCGTGGTCGGTGGGCGTACGGCCCCATCTGACCCAGGGCCCCGAGGCGTACACCGGACCGGGCGGCACGGTCGTCACCGTCACCGGCGCGAAGGGCGGCGTGGGCACGACGCTCACCTCGGTCCAACTCGCCCTGGCCGCCCGCGCGTCGGGCCGCACGGTGGCCCTCCTTGACCTCGACCTCCAGTCCGGCGATGTGGCGTCCTACCTGGACGTGCAGTTCCGGCGCTCCATCGTCGACCTGGCCGGCATCCCTGACATCAACCCCCGGGTCCTCCAGGACGCGGTCTTCACCCACCCGACCGGACTCGGTCTGCTCCTCGCCCCCGGCGAGGGCGAGCGCGGCGAGGACGTGACCGACCGCGTGGCCCGCCAAGCGGTCAGCGCCCTGCGCAACCGCTACGAGGTCGTCGTGGTCGACTGCGGTACGCAGATGAGCAGCGCCAACGCCGCGGCCATCGAAATGGCCGACCAGGCGGTCCTGTTGGTCACCCCGGACGTGGTCGCGGTCCGCGCGGCGAAACGGATGGTCCGCATGTGGGACCGCCTCCAGATCCGCAAGGCGGAGGAGACGGTCGTCGTGGTCAACCGCCACACCCGCAACACGGAGATCCAGCCCCCGCTGATCGAACGCATCACGGGCACGCGGGTCGCCCGCACGGCGATCCCCTCCAACTTCAAGGAACTCCAGTCGGCGGTCGACGCCGGCCGGATGCAGGACCTGGACAGCCGCAGCACGGTCAAGCAGGCGCTCTGGGGCCTCGCGGGGGAGTTGGGCCTCGTCCAGGCCCCGCAGGGCAAGTCCGCCCGCCTGAGCGGCGACCGAGGCTCACTGGGCCTGGGCCGCCGCAGGGGACGCGGCGGCGGCGACGAGGGCTCGGTCACGCTCGAGTTCGCGGGCATGGCCCCGGTCATCTTCGCGGTGATCGCGATCCTCTGGCAGTGCGTCCTGTACGGCTACACGTACTCCCTGGCCGGCAACGCGGCGGACGAGGGGGCCCGCGCGGGAGCGGTGGCAGCGGTCCGCGGCGAGGACCCGGCCGCGGCCTGCGACGCGGCGGCCCGCGAGCACTTGCCGGGGGCGTGGCAGGACAGCTTCGACTCGGGCTGCACCTCGCAGGGCGGCATCTACACGGCCAACGTCTCCGTCGACGTACCCCTGTTCTTCCCGGGGTTCGACGCGGGCTGGCGCGTCAGGGGTAAGGGAGGGGCGGTGCAGGAGGGATGACGCATCAGCTGACTAGCGGGGTGCAGGGGGCGCAGCCCCAAGAAATCCCCACCCCGACCCTCACTTCAGCCCCTGCGGCGTTTGAGCAGATCTTTCAGCCCCGCCGGCGTTTGAGGCGATCCGAACGAAGTTCGGATGCGGGGGTCTGGGGCGGAGCCCCAGTTTCGGGGAGGGGCGGGGTAGGGGAGGAAGGCCGCCGCAGGCGGCACGCACCCGCACTCAAAAGGGAGCGAGGCGCGGCCATCCTGGAGTTCACGGGCTTCCTGCCCACCCTGCTCCTCGTAGGGCTCGCCTGCATCCAACTCGGCCTCGTCGGCCACTCGTTCAGCCAGGCCGGATCAGGAGCGAGAGCCGCCGCAAGAGCCGCGTCCCTGGACGAGGGCGCCGACGTCGCGGGCCGCGCAGCCATGAGCACCTGGCTGGCGGACACCGCGACCATCACCGCCCCGCGCGGCGCGGACACCGTGACCGCCACGGTCACGGCCCACCGAGCCCGCCGCGGCCCCGGTCGACATCCCGGAACTGATCCCGTTCGTGGACATGGGCTGGCAAGCCACCCGTACCGTCACCATGCCCATGGACGACTGAGGAGCGCACCCCAGATGAGCCTCAGGGCAAGAATCGCCGCCCCCGAAGACAACGGCGCCGGCCGCGAGGACGACCACACCGTGGCCGTCTACCGCACCAAGCTCCTCGAAGAGATCGACCTCGCCGAAATGTCCAGCCTCGCCGCGGGCGAGAGAAGGGCGAGGCTGGAGCGCGTACTCGGCCACATCATCAGCCGCGAGGGCCCCGTCCTCTCCACGACCCAGCGAGCCCAGCTCATCCGAAGGGTCGTCGACGAGGCCCTGGGCCTCGGCGTACTCGAACCGCTCCTCGAAGACGCCAGCATCACCGAGATCATGGTCAACGGCCCCGACGCGATCTTCGTCGAACGAGCCGGCCGCGTGGAGCAACTGCCCCTCCGCTTCGCGAGCAACGAGCAGCTGATGCAGACGATCGAGCGGATCGTCAGCACAGTGAACCGACGCGTGGACGAGTCGACCCCCATGGTCGACGCCCGCCTCCCGAGCGGCGAGCGCGTCAACGTGATCATCCCCCCGCTGAGCCTCACCGGCGCCACCCTCACCATCCGCCGCTTCCCGCGCGCGTACAAACTCAACGAGCTGATCCGCATGGGCAGCCTCGACGAACACATGCTGATGCTCCTCAGCAGCTTCGTCCGCGCCCGTTTCAACGTGATCGTCTCCGGCGGTACGGGCACCGGAAAGACCACGCTCCTCAACGCGCTCTCCGCCCTGATCCCCGACCACGAACGCATCATCACCATCGAGGACTCGGCCGAGCTCCGCCTCCAGCAGGCCCACGTCATCAGCCTCGAATCGCGGCCCCCGAACGTCGAGGGCAAGGGCCAGATCACCATCCGCGACCTGGTCCGCAACAGCCTCCGTATGCGCCCCGACCGCATCATCGTCGGTGAGGTCCGCGGCGGCGAGACCCTCGACATGCTCCAGGCGATGTCCACCGGTCACGACGGCTCGCTCGCCACGGTGCACGCCAACAGCGCCGAGGACGCGCTGATGCGTCTGCAGACCCTGGGCTCCATGTCGAGCGTCGAGATCCCCTTCGAGGCGCTCAAGGACCAGATCAACTCGGCGGTCGACGTGCTCGTCCAGCTGACGCGTTTCGCCGACGGCTCCCGCAAGATCACCGAGATCGCGCTGCTGGTTTCGCACGGCCGCGACGAGTTCAAGATCACCACGGTGAGCCGGTTCGCCGCCCAGCCCATGAGCGCGGACCGCGTGGTCCACGGCGTGTACGAGCACCTCCCGCTGCCCCGCCGCGTCGCCGAACGCCTCTACCTGGCCAGCGAGCCGATCCCCCCGGCCTTCGGCGTATCGGACGGCCTGAACGAGCTGACGACGAGAGAGGCCACCGGCTGATGCGCCATGAGGTGAGGGGCCAGCGGCTGATGGGCCTCGCGATGAGGGGCCACCGGCCGACGCGCCACCGGACGAGAGAGGCCACCGGCTGATGCGCCACCCGACAAGAGAGGCCACCGGCCGATGACGCGCCCGCTGCCGACCGGAGAGGAAACCGGCTCATGAACAGTCCCGTGCTCCTGGCCCTGGGCTCCACCCTCCTGTGCGGCACCTTCGCCACGGCCGGCCTCCACACGTACGCCTCCGGCAAGGCCCAGCGCCAGGCCCTCGTCGACCGGCTCGCGCAGACCGGCCACCACCCCGTCGGCCGCCAGCGCCGCTTCACCGGTGTGGACCAGCGCCTCAGGCGTACGCAACTGGGGCGCCGTATCCAGCTGAAGCTCTCCGCGACGGGCCTGGACGTGACGCCCGGCGAGTTCTTCGTCTACATGATGGTCACCGTCGCCGCCCTCTGGCTGATCGCGACCTCGCTGCTCGCCCCGTTCTTCGGCCCGATCGCCGGCATCGTCGGCGCCTGGTCCGCGAACACCTTCCTCAACTGGCAGCGACAGAAGCGCATCGAGGCCTTCATCAACCAACTCCCTGACCTGGCGCGGCTCCTGGCCAACGGCACCAGCGCCGGACTCGCCCTGCGCACGTCCCTCGCCATGGCCGCCGACGAGCTCGAAGCCCCCGCCGGCGAGGAGCTCACCGTCGTGTCGAACCAGCTCGCCGTCGGCCGCAGCATCGACGACGCACTCGGCGAACTCGCCGAACGCCTCCCGTCCCGCGAGCTGATCGTCCTCGTCACCACCCTGGTCCTCTCCAACCGCGCGGGCGGCACCATCGTCGGCTCGCTGCGGAACCTCACCGAGACCCTCGAGGAGCGCAAGGAGACCAGGCGCGAGGTCCGCACCATGCTCTCCGAGGTCAACGCCACCGCCTTCACCATCCCGTGCCTGGGCGTCGGCGCGATGCTGATGCTGAACGCCATGAACGACGGCGCCCTCGCCAAAGTCACCGGCTCGCCCCTCGGCCAGGTCCTGATCCTGATCTCGCTCGGCCTGTACGCCGTCGGTTTCGTCGTCATCCGCCGCCTGGGCAAGATCGAAGTCTGAGGAGGTCTTAACTCGCATGCTGGGACTCGGACTTGCCGCGCTCCTCGCCCTCTCCGTGGCGGGGATCTTCACGGGCATACGGATGTACCGCGCCGACGCGAAACTGCCGGGCGACCTGGCGGTGGCCCTCGAATCGGGCTCGTCCCGCGTCTCGGCCACGGAGTCGGCGATCGACCGCCTGGGCATCCGGTTCGCGCCCACGGTCCTGCGCCTCATGGGCCCCAAGAAGGTGGACGCCAAACGCCGGAAGATCGACATGGCGGGCAACCCCGGCGGCCTCACCATCGACCGCTACGCCGCCCGCCGCGCCGTCTACGGCCTCTTCGGTGCGGTCTGCGCGCTCTCCCTCTTCGCCAACGGCGTCCCGGTCTTCGGCCTCCTCGCGCTCGCCTTCGGCCTCTTCGCCGCGGACGCGCTGATCTGGCAGGCCATCCGCGAACGCAAGGAGCAGATCGAGCGCACGCTCCCCGACTTCCTCGACGTCCTCGCCGTCGTCGTCTCCGCCGGCCTGGGCTTCCGCCAGGCCCTGGACCGCGTCGCGGAACGCTACGAGGGCCCCTGGTCCGACGAACTCCGCATCACGCTCCGCCAGATGGACATGGGCGTCAGCCGCCGCGACGCCTTCGAGCAGCTCCGCCGCCGCAACGCCTCGGAGCAGGTCTCCCAGTTCGTCACGGCCCTCCAACAGGGCGAGGAGCTGGGCGCCCCCATCGCGGACACGCTCATCCAGATCGCCAACGACATGCGCCGCACCGACGCCCAGAACGCCCGCCGCCGAGCGGCGAAGACCATCCCGAAAACGACCATGGTCACCCTGATCTTCATGGTCCCCGCGACCCTGATCCTCATCGTCTGCGGCATGTTCCTCGGCTCGGACACCGACTTCGGCTCAATCCTGGGAGGCTGACATGACCCCCACCCCCCAGCCCTCCACCCCCACCGTCCCCCAGCCGTTCGCCCCCACCGTCCCCCAGCCGTTCGGCTCCGCTGTCTTCCAGCCCTCCGGCTCCGCTGTCCTCCGGTCGTCGGGTTCCAGCGTCGTCCGGCCCTCGGGTTCCAGCGTCGTCCGGCCTCCGGGTTCCAGCGTTCTCCGGTCGTCGGGTTCCGGCGTCTTCCGGCCCCCGGGCTCGAGCGTCCTCCGGTGGTCGGGTTCCAGCGTCTTCCTGCCTTCGGGCTCCTGCGTTCTCCGGCCGTCGGGTTCCAGCGTTGTCCAGCCTTCGGGTTCCAGCGTCCTCCGGCCGTACGGTGCCAGCGTTCTGCGGCCGTCGGGTTCCAGCGTTGTCCAGCCTCCGGGCTCCCGGGTCCTCCGGCCGTACGGTTCCAGCGTCGTCCCCCGGCCGGGCTCCAGCGTTCTCCGGCCGTCCGGCTCCAGCGTCGTCCAGCCTCCGGGTTGCAGGGTCCTCTGGCCCTCGGGCTCCTGCGTTCTCCGGCCGTCGGGTTCCAGCGTTGTCCAGCCTCCGGGCTCCAGCGTTGTCCAGCCTCCGGGTTCCAGCGTCCTCCGGCCCTCGGGTTCCAGCGTCTTGCAGCCCTCCGGCCCCAGCGTCCTCCGGCTGTCCGGCTCCACCGTCCTCCCGCCGTCCGGCTCCACCGTCCTCCAGCCCCCGGGCTCCACCGCCGCCCACGTACCCCAGCCTCCTAGCGGGGTGCAGGGGGCGCAGCCCCCGCGGGCCCGCGGACGGCGGCGGGCACCCCGCCTTCACCCGCCCGCGCACCCCCCGCACCCCGCCCACCCCGGAGCCCGGAGCGGGCCCCCAACTCAGCCCCTGCGGCGCTTGAGCAGATCCGAACGAAGTTCGGATGCCGAGGCCCGCAGCGAAGCCCTGAACCCAGCCCCGCCGGCGTTTGAGGCGATCCGAACGAAGTTCGGACGTGGGGCCGGGGGCGAAGCCCCGGGAAACGGTGAAAGGGCGGGGCGGGGAGAAAAGAAGGGAGGCGAACCACCATGGACCGCCAGACGGTGAGCTTCCGCAACCAAGCCCAACGCGCAGCCACCCAAGCCCAGGCCAACGCAACCGGCACCCCCAAAGCCGGCGCCGCCCTGAGCGGCTTCCGCCCGACAAGGACCCGCCACCCCAGGCCGGCCCTGGTCCAGAGCGGCCCCCAATTCATCGCCCCCCAGAGCGCGTTCGCGCAGGACGAGCCCGCCCCCAGCCTCCCCATCCAGCTGAACGCCCTCCAGGCCCTCTGCCGCCAGGTCTTCGGCTTCCGCCTGGCCATGATCACCCTGGGCGCCCCCTTCGCCCTCACCCGCGCGGACGGCCGCTTCGGCGAAACCCTCATCGGATCGGCCGTCGTCTTCAGCCTCATGGGCTCGTACGCCATGCTCCGCGACTGGGAGACCCTCGGCCCCCTCGTCCTGAAGCACAAATGGCTGATGGCCATCGACATGATCTTCGGCGCCGTCCTCCTCCTCACCGCATCCCCGGACTCGCCGCTCGGTTACGCCACCGTCTGCACCCCGCTCCTCGGCGGCCTCCTCTACGGCTGGCGCGGCGCCGGCATCTACACCGCCATCCAGATCCTGCTCCTCGCCGCCGCCTACACCGCCTGGGCCGAACACATGGACAACCCGGCCAGCACCACCCTCATCAGCGGCTTCTGCGTGGCCGCCGGCATCATCGGCGTCACCCTGCGCAACCTCATGTTCCGCTTCGGCGCCGCCACCCAGGCCCTCAGCGAAGCCACCTCACGCCTCGCCGTCACCGAAGCCGTCGAACAGGAACGCGCCCGCCTCGCCCGCGAGATGCACGACTCCGTCGCCAAGACCCTGCACGGCGTCGCGATGTCCGCCGACGCCCTCGCCGCCGGCGCGGACCGCATGGACCCGCTCACCGTCCGCCACCAGGCCGGCATCGTCGCCCGCAGCGCCCGCCGCGCCGCCGCCGAATCCCGCGAGATCCTCTCCGACCTGCGCCGCAAGACCGACTTCGGCAGGACCGACGAAACAGGCACCGGCACCGGCAACGGCACCGACAACGGCACCGGCACCCCCGGCGTCGACACTGCCGATGAACTCCGCGCCCGCACCGCGGACTTCACCACCCGCACCGGCGTCCACACCGACCTGGTCACCAAGGACGCCCCCGCCCCCCGCCTCCCGCACGCGGTCGCCCGCCAGCTGCTCACGATCGCGAGCGAGGCCCTGGAGAACTCCCACCGCCACGCCCACGCAAGCCACGTCACCGTCGAGTACGGCGTCATCGCCCACGAACTCCTGCGCCTGTCCGTCCAGGACAACGGCAAGGGCCTGCCCCCGGGCACCGACCTCGAAGAGCTGCGCAAAGCCGGCCACTTCGGCCTCGTCGGCATGGTCGAACGCGCCGCCTCCATCGGCGCCCGCATCCGCATCGGCCGCGGCAGAGCCAGCACCGGTACGGAGGTACGCCTCGACATCCCGCTCGGCGCACTCGCCCCACACGCGCCGCACCCCGCCCACCCCCAGCCCCCACAGCTCGCCTGACCTGACCAGAGAGGAGGCCGCTCATGCCGGAAGCAGCGCCGTCCACCGGGCACACCCCCCGGGGCACGCCGATTCCCCCCGCCCCGGCCCCGGGCGCAGGCCCCCACAGCGGCTACGTCCCCACGTCCGTCTCCCCGAGCACGTCCTCGCACCACGTCTCCACCCACACGTCCTCGCACACTTCGGCGCCCCGCTCCGAGCACACCCCGCCGCAGGTGCCGCTGCCGCCCGAGGACCCCTTCGGCCCGGCGTCCCGTCCCGCCGCTGCCGCGCTGCGCGGCGTGGTCGCGGACGACAATCCCGGCGTACGGGCCGGGCTGGCGGGCTTGCTCGGCCGCCGCGACGACCTCCAGGTGGTCGCGGAAGCGGCCGACGGCCGCCAAGCCCTCGCCGTGGCCCAGCAACACCGCCCGGACGTCGTCCTGTTGGACGTCCGTATGCCGGGCGTCGACGGCATCTCCGCCCTCCCCTTCCTGGTCAAGGTCGCCCCGGTCCTGATGCTCACGTACAGCCGCGAGTCCGCGATCGTCCAGGAAGCCCTGCGCCTGGGAGCGGGCGGCTATCTCGTCCACGGCGAGTTCACCGCCGACCAACTCGCCGACGCCGTACGGGACATCAAGGCAGGCCGCGCCCACTTCACGGCCTCCGCCCAGGACGCCCTCCTCGCGCATGTACGAGGACAGGTCCCCGATCCCCGTACGGCGGGCGGCGGTCTTCCCGACGGTCTGGGCCGGGTCTACGAGACGGGCGTCCCCTTCACCGGCACGAGCAAAGTTCCCGGGATACCCGTCCAGCCATCGCGCCCGTCCCCGGGTGCACACGTCCCGCATCCGGCGGATCCGGGACCACCTGTCTCGGAACCGCCCTTCGCACAGCAAAGTCTTTCGCAAATGCAATCGTCCGTGCCACAGTCGGACCCGAACGGTTCGCAGAGTCCGCCCGGACTCCACGCGACCCCCCAAGTCCGTGGCCAGCGGCCCGACTTCGGTCTGAGTTCGAGGGAGGTGGAGGTCATGGATCTCATCGCGTCCGGCATGAGCAACCAGCAGATAGCCGCCACCTGCTTCATCAGCGAGAAGACGGTCAAGAACCACATCAACCGCATCTTCGCAAAGCTGCACAGTACGAGCAGGAGCGAAGCGATCGCGGTCTGGCTGGGCACGGCACGCGGCAGGGGAGCGGGTGGGCTGTGATGACCGGCTCCCGGACCACCTCGGCGAAGACGAAGCCCACGAGGGCCCAACTCCCTCTTTGGGCCCGGAGTTGGGCCCACGGGCCCTGCGGCGAGACCCTTGTTCCCCCGTACGTTTCCCATGTCGCCGAGAACGGCACCGGCCGGGAGGAAGCCGGTTCCGGGAACGGCGCGGACGGAACTTGTGAGTCGGCCGGCATGCGGTCGGCCGGATCTGGAGGGGAACATCATGTCGAAGCTCTACGTGAAGTGGCAGACCCGGGTCATCGAGCGCATGAACGGTGCGCAGAAGGACGAGGGCGCGGGGTTCGTGGAGTACGCGGGTCTGCTGGTTCTGATTGCGGCGATCGTGGCTGCGGTGATGGGGCTGGGGCTGGAGGACACGATCTCTGGCGCCATCGGGGATGCGGTCGAAGCGATCACCGGCGGCTGATGTTTCCGCGCTTGCGTGACGACAAAGGAGCGACCATCCCCCTGTTCGTATGGGTAGTGGGGATGGTCCTCTTTGCTGCGTTCGTCTTCTTCGTCTTCGCCAAAGGGGCGGTCGCCCGCAGCGGTGCGCAATCCGCTGCGGATGCGGCCGCCCTTGCTGCCGCGCAACAGGCTCGTGACGAGTTAAGGCTTGAGGTCATCGCGGGACTGCCAACTGGCGCGTGGGTCCTTCCACTTGAGGGCAAGGTCCCTTCGCCGACGAGCGGGTTCCCCCGAGCTCAACAACTTGCCACGCAGAACGACTCGACCTTGCAGTTCGTCAACCCGACGTTCGTGGCCGGGAACCTGGCCTACGAAGCTCGGATCGAGACGAACTACACGGTGGGGGACTCCCTGGTTCCCGGAACCGAGGACACCACGGCCACAGCGGATGCCACCGCGGTGATCGAGCCTCGGTGTCACATGGTCGCGAATGTTCCCGGACAGACCATCGAGTTCTTCTGCGACGGCAGTGGCCTGTGGGTTATAGATCCCAAGACGTTCAATGCCGGTGATCTCCCCACAGCCAAGGAACTTTACGAAGTCAACTTGGCGGAATGACGAGAGAAGGATGCGCACATGAAGGTCCGTCGGGCACTGACTGCGGTGGCGATTACGAGTGGCTTGGTCCTCGGGGTGGCTGCTTGCGGTGGGGATGGCGGCGACGGCAAGGAGAACACCAGCTCCGAGTCGAGCCCTGCCAAGGACAAGGACAGTGGCAAGCAGAAGGAGGAGCCAGAGGCTCCTGCCGAGGATGAAGTCCTTGCCGAGATCACGGGTAGCAAGGCCAAGATCGCCATCAACTCTGCTGTCCGGGACGGCGGTGGCTTTCTGACAATCAGCGGGAAGGTCACCAACACCAGTGACGGCTTCCTGAATCCTGCTACGTGGCGTGGTGACGAGAAGGAGCTCGATGGGAACGGAGCATCGATGGCCGGTGCTTCCGTAGTCGACAAGGCGGGCAAGAAGCGCTACCTAGTCCTGCGCGACACCGACGGAAACTGCCTCTGCACGCAGTTCAAGGGCGGCTTCAAGTCGGGCGAGGAGAAGACCTTCTTCGCCCAGTTCCCCGCCCCACCCGAGTCCGCCACCACCGTGGACTTCCAAATCGCCGACATGCCCCCGGCCTCGATCGAGATCTCCGAGGGCGAGTGACCCATGCGAAAGTCGGCCACTCTCACAGCAGCCGCCCTGCTGACCACCCTCACGCTCACCCTGGGGACAGCCCACGCTGACGAGCAGCCCAGTCAGCCACCAGGCTCCACGACCACGAGCCCACCACCCGAAGTGGATGCCAACTCCCCGAACCTGAAGCTGGAGGAGGGCGCAACCCTCGCCCCCGCCCGCGTCCTCGACATCAAATCCGTCGTAGAAGACCTCGGCGGCGAAGAACGCCGCGAGGACACCAACTCCGACGTCAAGTTCGCCCTCCAGGCCGAAGTCCTCTTCGGCAAGGACAGCGCCAAGCTCAACCCCGACGCCCAGTCCCGTATCCAGGCCATCGCGGACGAGATCGAGGCGCAGGGCGCGACCAAGGTGCGGGTCTTCGGGTTCACGGACAACCTCGGGTCGTACGCCCACGGCAAGACGCTCTCCAAGAAGCGTGCGGACGCCGTGCACAACGAGCTGTCCAAGTCCCTCGGCGCGGACGTCACGTTCGAGGTCCGCGGCTACAGCGAGGACTACCCGATCGCGGACAACTCCTCGGAGGAGGGCCGCAAGAAGAACCGCCGCGTGGAGGTCTCGTTCCCGCGCGGCGAGTCCGCCGACGGTCAGAGCTGACGCGAGTCGGGCCGGCCCCTCAGCGCGCACAGGCCGCGGGCGCCCTTTCGGGCACCCGCGGCCTGTCCGGCAGAAGCAGGGATCAGCAGTCGTGCGACCTGTAACCGGCCGTGACCCACCCACCGTCATAGTTCTGGGTCTGGAAGACCCACCTGCCCGTCGACGCGCCACGGACCATGACGAAGCTGTGCGCTGAGCCGCGGTATGTGGCCGTGACCCGGCCGTCGCTGGTGGTGGAGTTGTGCTCCAGTTTGCCGACCCAGATTCCGCCGTCGATGTCCGGGTTCCAGGTGCGCTTCGCGTCCACCTTGCTGAGGGTGGCGCCCCCGACCAGACCGTCGGGGGACAGGCCCCAGCGGCTTTGCAGCTTCTTTGTGGCGTACGCGGTGTTGGCGCCGAAGTTGCCGTCGATGTCGGTCTTGTCGAAGACGGAGCCGTTCGACTCCGTGGCGCCCTCGGCGTAGAGCACGTTCTGCCAGAAGCAGGTCGCGCCGGACGACGCGTACGAGGACGTGGACAGGGTGCCCTCGTCGCCCATGTCGTCATAGATGGAGCCGCCGCCACTGATGTAGCCGTCGGAGGCGGCCGCCGAGGCGGGCGTTGCGCCGTGCCCCGCGGGGGGAGGGGGGCCGCCCCCCCCCCGCCCGGGGGG
>NZ_JAEIMH010000001.1:17187-51597 GCF_016464295.1 Streptomyces sp. N35
GGCCCGGCGGGGGGGCCCCGCCGGGGCGGGCGCCGCGCTGCCCGCCAGGGTGCCGGCGCCCACCGCGCCGACCGCGGCGGCGGCCAGACGGCCGCGCGTGGTACGGAAGTTCATGGGTTCCCTCCCCGTCACAACCGCCACACGCGTGGCGGCGGAGGCGAGCATGGCGGACCGGCCCTGCACGGATCTTGCACGCACCTTGAATGGCCTGCTGAGGACGGCTGTCGCCAGGTACACCTGAACGACCGCTTCACGCCCTGGTACTTGGCCGTGACCGCGCCGGTGGCCAAACGGCTACAGCAGGTGGTCCGCCTTGCCCGCCTTGATATCGAGGATCAACTGCCGCAGGGCGTCCCGGCTGTCTTGGAGATACGTCTCTTCGGCGCCGGCGAGGGTGATGTAGCCGTTGCCGTGCTGGTCGGTTCCGAGCTGGAAGCAGCTGGAGCCCTCCGCGCAGAACGGGTCTTCCCACGTGATGTCAGCCATACGGCGTCCCTTCAGAGTTCGTTGGCGATGGCGCGGATGAAGTCGCGGGACTCCTCGGGCGAGAGGGCGATGCGCTCCATCCAGTCGAGCTGCCCCCGGTACCTGTTCAACTGGGCTTCCATGTGCAGGAATTCCGGACCGTGGGCGTTGTCCACCTGGACGGTGTCCAGTGTCGGCACTGGGCCCTCAAGGTGGAACACTGTCTGCCCGGCTCCGGGAAACTCGCCGGCCGCGAACGGGATCACACGCAGTGTCACCTGCTGCCGTTCGGACATGGCGAGCAGGTGCTCCAGCTGTGCGTGCACCACCTTGCGCCCGCCGAACTGCATGCGCAGGGCGGCCTCGTGGATGATCGAGACATACTCGTGCGCGGCTCCGTCGGTCAGTATCTTCGCCCGCTCCAGGCGGTAAGCCACACGCAGGGCGACCTCGTGGTCGGGCAACGCGGGAACGGCGGTACGGAAGATGGCGAGCGCCTGATCGCTGGTCTGGAGCAGTCCGGGCATGTGGATGAAGTTGGCGCTACGCATGCGCTTCGCGTGCCACTCCATCTCCGCGATGTCCATGAATCCAGCGGGCAGTTGACCCCGATACCGTTCCCACCAGCCCCGCTTGCGGTAGCCGGCCATATTGGCCAGCGCATCCACGTACTCCTGGTCGGAGCAGGCGTAGTTACAGGCCAGGGTGCGTACTCGCTCCGGGCTGACCGCGCGGACGCCGGACTCCATGCTCGACATGTTGCTGCGGTCAACTCCGAGCAGCCCAGCGGCGAACTCGATGGACTGCCCCGCCGCCGCCCGCAACTTCCGAATCTCAGCCCCTAGTCGCTTCTGACGCTCTGTCGGGGACGTCCTGGTCGCCATGCGCGGAAGTGTACGTCCGGACCCATGTTTCACCGAAGGGTGACACATGGGTCACCTTTACCCTTACAGTCAGTAGCGCATCGGTCACGCGAACGCACCCCGTGAATCCGGAAGCGCACCCCTGCCCGCCAGGCGCCGGCGTCCGCAGGGATAAGGCCACCACCTCACGCAGCGCACCCGCGACCGACCGCACCCGGCTCAATTCCCTCACCGCACCAGGGAGTTCCCCATGTCGCTCACCCTCGTACCGCACGCAACCGTCGGCGGGGAGTCAGGCGCCGAGCCCGACGGCCTCGCGTACAGCCTGACCCTCCCCGCCGCGCTCTCCACCCCGGCCATCGCCCGCGCCGCGACCCGCCACATCCTCGCCGCCCATCACCTCCCCGAACTCGCCGACGCCGCGGTCCAAGCGGTCGGTGAACTCACCGCCACCGCATGCCAGTTGACCCCGGCGGCCCAGATCTACGTCTCCCTCCGCTACCGCTCCGGCGCCCTCCGCATCACGGTCTACGACGGCGAACCGCACCCCGCGCACCCGCGCCTCGCCGCCGCCCTGGATGCCCGCCGCCGCGCCGCCCTCCGTCTCCTCGCCCGCGTCGTGAAGTGTTGCGAGGGCACGTGGGGGTGCGGCGAATCCCCCGAGCCGGGCGGCGGCACCCGCACCTGGGCCGTCCTGCCCCGCGCCACCACGGCGGCGTACGCGACCACCCTCTGACCCGTACCGACGACTCGGTGGCGCCACGATGGCGCCACCGAGCCAAAGATTTTTCCGAAGAAATCCCCAGGTCAGAAGCTATCTGGCCATGCGTGACGCCAACTAGGCGCCAGATTGGACTCGTCATGGCGCCATGCGTGTGCCATAGTGGCGTCACGGCCCCAGAGGGGGCCACGAAAAACCAACCAAGGAGCTTCCATCATGTCTGTCGCCACCGCCACCGCCCTGACCCTCACCGTCGACGAGAAGGCCACCCTCCGCACCGCCGCCTACGGCGCCGTCTCCCTGCTGGCCGCCGCGTCGGGTTCGCCGCACAAGGTCGCCACGCACGGTTCGATCGCCCTGTACTCGGGCACCGGCCCGATCGGCTACGCCCTCGCGGAGAAGTCGAAGATCAAGGACCTGAGCGGCAAGTCCGTCGCCGAACTCGCCGACAAGGTCTTCCCGGCCCTCGCCGAAGCGGTCGCCCTGCTCGAGAAGAAGAGCCCGGCCGAGGTCGACAACTTCCGCGCCGCCGTCGGCGTAGCCCTCGCCACCGGCGTCCACGCCCTCAAGGGCGGCCCCACCCCGGGCGTGACGGCAATGCTCGCCAAGATCGAGGCAGCGCTCACCACCGCCTGACCAACGCCCCCTAGTGCAAGCCGACTTGACCCCACCCCACCCCACCTCGCCCCTTCCCGCCCCGTATCCCTCCCGCCCCGTATCCCTCCCCTCCCCTCCCCGAATCCGTCCCGAGACGCCCCGCCCAACCGGGCGCGTCACGGGACGGATTCGCTGTCACGTCTGCGGACGCCGAGCGCTTACGTCCACAGACGCCGGGCGGCGTATGCCCCCCTCGGCTGCGTCGGCGGCCGCGCCACCGTCGTGCCCGAGGTCGAGACGTATGAAGGGTGGCTGAGGCCCGTGGCCGGTTGCGCGGACCTCGCGCGGGTTCGCTGTCACCTGTCCCGCCATCGGACGTCCGTTCCCCTATTGCTCTCAGGGATCACAAAGACCGGCAATTGCGGACGGGGGAGCTGTATCGGCCGCCATCAGGTCAACGCTTGCGGCAAGCACCCCGCCTCTCACGGCAACGCTCATTCCCCGCCGCTCACGGAAACGGCCGCCCCCACCTCTCACGGAAACGGCCACCTCCCACCTCTCACGGAAAAGCCCATTCCCCCATCTCTCACAGCAATAGGAGAACGGAAGCCCCACGGCGCGACGGATGGCAACAAACCCGCACGAGGTCCGCGCAACCACCCACGCACCTCAGCCACCCTTCATACGTCCCAACCGCACCCCGCACGCACCCGCACCCCCCAACGCCCCCAAGCCCCCCAATCCCCATAGGGGGACCAAACGTTCACGCCATACCCGCCCAAAACGCCCAAGCACTGGACGATAGGTCCCCCAGTCACCCCTCCCAGCCGGTCACCCCCGCCAGTCACCCCTCCCAGCCGGTCACCCCCGCCAGCCAGCCGCCCAGCCGGCTACCCCCGCCACCCGGCCAACCGCTACGCCCGCCACCCCTCACCCCTCGCCCCTCACCACCCCCGCTTATCCACAGCCCCACCCGCCTTCCCCCCGTTCCCGCGATCATCTGGCCATGCGAGAGCTGCGGGGGATCGTGCGTCATGGAGTGCTGTTTCTGGGCGATGCCGTTGCCGCGGGCTGGTCCCGTGGTGCGGTGTACGGGCGGGTGCGGAAGGAGGGGTGGGTGCGGCTCGGGGCCGCGGCCTGGGCCGTGCCCGGCGCGGAGGTCGACGTGGGGATGCGGGTGCGGGCCGTCCAGGCGACGTCCCCTCACCTGATCGCCAGCCACCGCACGGCCGCCCGGCTCCAGTCCATCGAACTGTTCGCGCCCGGCGACGAGTTGGCCTTCACCGACCTGCGCGGAGCGAACCGCAAACTCCGCTCCGACGTGAAGGTCCACCGCTGCGCCCTGGCCGAGCGCGAGACGCGTGAGGTCGACGACGGACTGCGGGTCACCACACCGCTGCGCACCCTCACCGACCTGCTGCGGACCGGCTCCCTGGACGACGCCCTGACCGCCGTCGACTCGGCGCTGACCTGGCGGGGAAGGGGAGACACGCGGCGCCCTCCGCTGGTCAGGCTCGACCACCTGACCGCGGCGGCCGGCGAACTGCCGCACGCCGGCCGGCGCAAGGCGCAGGACCGTCTTGCCCTCGCCGATCCCCGCTGCGAATCAGTGGCCGAGACCATCGCGCGGCTGCGGATGGACGAGGCGGGGCTGCGCCCGGAGTCGCAGGTGGAACTGGCGGCAGCGCGGGGACGCCGGGTGCGCGTCGACTTCCTCTTCCGGGAACAGCGCGTGGCCGTCGAGATCGAGGGTTACGCGTACCACGGCAGCCGCGAGGCGCACGTCCGTGACCTGGGGCGTTTCAACGCACTCCAGTCCTGTCCGGAGATCGACACCGTCCTGCGCTTCACGGCGGTGCAAGTGTTCGCCTCGCCGGCGGTGGTCATCGCCCGGATCCGCGAGGCGCTGGCGGCGGCGGCCTGAAGGGGCGGGCGGTTCGCTGCCCGCCCCTTCAACGCACCGCTCAGTAATACCCCTTCGCCCCGTCGAGTAGTTCGCGGACGATGTCCGCGTGACCGGCGTGCCGGGCGGTCTCCTCGACCATGTGCGTCAGCATCCAGCGAAGGTTCGCGCCCCCGGACCGGTACCCCTCGTGCCGCCCCACATCGTCCAGCGACGCGGCGGCCACGATCTCGTTGCTCCGGGCGCACTGCGTCTCGTACGCGGCGAGCAGTCCGGCCAGCGTCTGCCCCTTCGTATCCCAGTCCGCGTCCTCACGGTCCTCGTCGAAGGACGGGTTCGCCTTCTCGTCGCCGCCGAGGAACAGCACCTCGAACCAGGTGTGCTCCACCCACCGCATATGGGCGATCAGACCCGCCATGGTGGTCAGCGGAGAGGACGGCAGTACGGCGCGATCCGCGTCCTCCTCGCTCACCCCCTCGCACTTCCAGCGCAGGATCTGCCGCTGCAGATCGAGCCATCCGACCAGGGAGGTGCGCTCGTCGGGGGTCAGGGGCGGGCGTTCGAGAGAAAGCGTCATGGGGGTGGACGTTAACCCGGACCGGGCACGGAGGCATCCGGATTTCGGTAGCGTCGCGAGGGAGCGAGGCCAACCACACGCGGAGGGAACGCGATGCTGCAGCCGGTCGCAGAGGGTGTCCGGATCCATGTGAGCGAGCTGCTCCTCAACAACACGGTGGTCGTGCGGGGCCGCACCGGCGTGCTGCTCATCGACGCCGGGATCACAGACTCCGAAATGAGCTGCCTCGCACAGGACTTGCGCGAGGCGGACCACTCCGTGGTGGCGGGGTTCTCCACGCACCCCGACTGGGACCACGTGCTCTGGCACGACGAGCTCGGACCGGCACCCCGTTACGGGACGGCCCGTGGCGCCGCGTACATGCGAGATCTGCGCGCGCAGGCGAACTGGAAGACGGACGTCGCCGAGGGGCTGCCGCCGGAAATGGCGGGGGAGGTCCCGCTGGACCTGTTCGGACTCCTCACCGGGCTGCCCGCCGGAACGGCGAAGGTTCCGTGGGACGGCCCCGACGTCCGGATCATCGAGCACCCGGCGCACGCCCCCGGCCATGCCGCGCTGTTGATCGAGGAGACCGGTGTGCTCGCCGCAGGCGACATGCTCTCGGACGTCTTCGTGCCGATGCTCGACGACACCGACGACGCGATCGAGGACTACCTCACCGGGCTGCGGCTGCTCGAGGACGTGGCCGGCGAGGTGACGGCCGTCGTCCCCGGTCACGGGACCGTCGGCCGGGCCGGGGAGGTACGCGAACGGATCGCGCGGGACCGCGCGTACCTGCACGCCCTGCGTGACGGCCGTGACCCGGACGACCCGCGCCTCGGTCCCTCGGCGAAGCCCGGCTGGGAGTGGGTCGGCGACATCCACGCCGGGCAGGCCCGGCGCTTCGGCCCCTGACGCCCCCGCACCCTTTCCGCTGGGCGCACCCTTTCGGCTTCCGCTGGTCGCACCCCTTCCGCTAGTCGCGCCCCTTGCGCGCCTCGATCAGGAACCGCGTGCTGTGCGCGACGAACGGCCCCTCGGACCTGATCTGCTCGTCCAGCGACCGCAGTTGGGGCAGATACGCGGCGACCGTGAACCCGGGGACCATCCAGATCACCTTGCGCAGGAAGTGCACGACCGCGCCGATGTCGTGGAACTCCATACGAAGGCGCTCGAGGCGGAGGTCCACCACCTTCAGGCCCGCCGCCTCCGCCTCGGCCCGCTCGTCGTCCGGGTGCCGGCCGCGGCGCACCTCCTCGGGCTGCGGGCCGAGGAAGTACTCGACCAGTTCGAAGACGCTGGCCGGGCCCACGTGCTGGGCGAAGTACGTGCCGCCGGGCGCAAGCACCCGCGCGATCTCCGCGAAGTGCGCCTTCACCGGATGCCGGCTGCTCACGAGGTCGAACGCCCCGTCCGCGAAGGGGAACGGCGGCTCGTCGGGAGCCGCCACCACCGCCGTCCCCAGCGGATGCAGCAGCCGCGTGGCCTTCAGGACGTTCGGCGGATACGCCTCCGTCGCCGCGCTCACCCCGGGCGGCCGCCCCGCCATCCGCAGCGCACCCGCGAGCACCTCACCCCCGCCGGTCTGCAGATCCAGCGTCGCCCCGGCCTCGCCGAGGCGCTCGGACAGCAGCCGCTGATAGCCCCAGCTGGGCCGCAGCTCGGTGGCCCGTCCTTCGAACCAGCTGAAGTCCCAGCCGGAGACGTCGGCCTCTTCGGCCTCACGGACCAGCTCGTCGAAGGAACGCTCATCGCGGGGTGCGGTGTTCATGGGCCCGATGCTAGATCGGGTCGCAGATCACCACCGGGATTTCCCGGTCGGTCCAGGACTGGTACCAGGCGTACTCCTCGTACAGATCCACCAGCTTGGGCCACAGCTCCTCGCGCTCGGCCTTGTCCGCCGTCCGCGCCCGCATCACGCGCAGGTGGGCGCCGGTGCGGACGAGCACCTTGGGCTCCGCGGTGAGGTTGCGGTACCAGAGCGGGTGGTGCGGGGCGCCGCCCTTCGACGCGACCACGACCACCGAATCCCCGTACGGGAGATAGATCAGCGCGTTCGTGCGCAGCTTGCCGGACTTGCGGCCCTGGGTGGTGAGCAGACAGACCGGCTGCTCGCCGCGGAACGTGCCGCCGATCCGGCCGTCCGTCGCCCGGTAGAGCGCGGCCTGGGTGCGGGAGGCGTACTTGAGCATCGGGTTGAAGAAGCGGGAGTCCATGTACGACGGCCGCTCGGGCGGTGCCTGCCGGGTGGTGCCGGGGGCGTCCTCGGGCAAGGGCATGCGGCGATCCCAACTATTCGGAGAAAAGGGACAGTTGGTTGCCGATTATCGTCCGCGTGTACGGAGCTCCGCCAGCATGTCGCGGGCCGTTTCCGCATCGTCCCAGCCTGCGGGCCCATCCGGCTTCTCGGCCAGGCGTGTCAGGGCGTCCGTCGCGGCGGCCGCACCGAGATAGGCGATCGCCGCGTCGGCTTCCAGGCCCTCGGTCACGGAGCGTTCGGCGAGCGGGGCCGCCCAGCCGGCGAACCGCGCGGGGTCGGGATCGAGCGCGAGCCAGGACCAGACCGCGTCGGCCACATCCGCGCGCCAGTCGTGGATCAGGTGCAGGAGCGTGACCTCGATATGAGCGAGGGCATGTGCCTCCAACGGCTGGACGGAAGGCAGGAGTTCGGCCGCGATGGCGTCCACGCGCGGCCAGGTGACGTCGGCCGGGTGCGGGATCCGCTCGCGTACCGCCGAACCCGCCCACTCCCAGGCGTGGACAAGGAGCCCGGGCGCCGGAGCGCGCGGCGCGGGCGGCGGCGGGTCGTCGAGCAGGCCCTCCAGAGCGGCGCGGGCCCGCGCCACCTCCGTATCCGTACGGGGAAGTGACCGCACCTCGGCCGGGACGCAGCGGTCCCAGGGCGGGGTGAGTGCGCGCAAGGAGCGCGGCAGGGCGTGCTCCCCGTCGTACGACCAACGCTCCACACCCGGCTCCCAGTCGAGCTCACCGCTCATGACGGCACTCCGCCCATGGCCGCACTCCGCTCATGACCGCACTCCGCCCATGCTCACACTCCGAGGTACTCCCGAGCCGCGTCCGGGTCCGTCATCTTCGACCAGTCCATTGTGCCGTTCTGCGTCCGCGCGTTGATCGCGTCCTGCATCCGGCCCAGCTCGCCCGCGCTCAGCTTCTTGCCGCCGACCGACACGTCCACGTTGTTCTTCGCCATCTCGCCCGCGGCCGTACGGGAGTCCTTCGCGGGCTTGCCGCCGCGGCCCGGCTTGAACTCGCTGAAGATCTGCGTCCACCGGTCATTGGTGTCGATCTCCACGGTCGCCTTGCGGCCCGGCGCCTTGTCGGCCCACTTCCGCAGGCGCTCCACCTGGTTGGCGAAGGCGGGCTTGCGGGTGGCCGAGCCCGCGTTCTTCACCTCGACCACGTGGTACGTGCCGTCCTTCGCCTTGTACGCCACATCCGCGTCGGGGATCCCGTCCAGGTCCAGCTGTTCGGAGCCGAGGTCCGCGGGCCGACCCGCCTCCGTACCGGGTCCGGCGTCCACCTGCGTCCCGGGCGCGGCGTCGTCGGCGGCGCGCTGCACGGCGTGCACCTCGGCGCGGGCCTGGTCGAGTGCGTCGGCGGTCTTGGCGTTGGCCACCTTGCCCTCCAGTGAACTGGCCGCGTCCGGACGGACATTGGGCCTGCCCGCAAGGTCGGACAGCTCGTTCAGCGCGTCGGCGGCCTGCTTCTTGCTGATGCCGCCGTCCGTCGGATTGTCCTGCGCCCGCTGGACGAGGCCGTCGATCTGGTCGTCCGACACCGATGAACCGCGCTTGCGCAGTGCCGCCTTCGCCGCATCGGTCCGTGCGGCGAGCGCCTGGTCCTGCGCGGTGCGCGCGTCCTCGGCGAGATCGGCGTCGTCCGGATTCTCCCGGGCCTTCTTCGCCGCGTCGTCCGCGTGCTGCTGTGCCTCGTCGGCGGCCTTGCGGGCTCCCGCGACGTCACCGGCCTCCCGCGCCTTGCGCGCCCGGCCTGCCGCGTCGCCGGCCAGATCGCCCAGCTTCCGCAGCTTGTTGGCCTTGTTGAGCTTGTTGATCTTCTGCAGCCACTTCGCGGCGCCCACGCCCGGGATGAAGACCGATCCGATGTTCCAGATGGTGTTGCCGAGGCCCTTGCCCCAGTCGCCGTTCTCGAAGGACTCCTTGTCGATGAAGGAGTCGATGAGGAAGTCGGTGACGAAGTCCTCGGGGGAGGAGATCCACTTGAGCGGGACCGTGAGGTAGTTCCAGCCGCCCTCGTCCCACTGCTTGCCGAGTTCCTCGGCCTTCTTGTCCCACCAGGTGGTGGTGTAGTCCTTGAGCCCGTTCCAGGTGTCGGACAGGAACTTGCCCGGGTCGGTGACGGCGTCCCACGTGCCCTTGACGTCCTCCCAGGCGGCTTTGAAGGGCTGCGTGACGACGTCGCCCAACTGCCCCCAGAACCCCTTGTCGTCGTCTCCGCCGCCGTCCTCTTCATTGCTCACGGGGGTGACGTCTCCGGGACCGCCACTCTCGCCGTTCTCACCGCTGCCGCCTTGGGTCCCTCCTTGGGCGCCGCCTGTGCCGCCGCCTGTGCCGCCGCCTGTGCCGCCGCCGGGGCCGCCTCCATCCGGGCCTCCATCCGCGCCCCCGTCCGTGCCCCCGTCCGCGCCTCCATCCGCGCCCCCGTCCGTGCCCCCGTCCGCGCCTCCATCCGGGCCTCCATCCGCGCCCCCGTCCGCGCCTCCGCCCTCGCCGCCGTCTCCTCCGCCGCAGTCCCCGCCGCCGGTGATGGTGCACACCGCGCTGGACACGGTGCTGGAGATGGTGCCGTTCATCCCGAGGGCGACCACGCCCACGACGATCGCGGCGATCAGGGCGAGGAGGGCCGCGTACTCGGGCATCGACTGCCCTTCGTCCGTACGCCACTTGATCCATCGCGCGACGCTGAAGGGGCGCCGTCCGGTGCGCGAGTAGGGATCGCTCTCGTACCAGTCACGCGTGGACGCGCGGCTGAGCAGCACGATGGCCGTGAGGGGCAGCACGAGCTGGGTCAGGCCCTGCGCGTCCCCTCGCCCCAGGGATCCGAGCGCCTGCACCACGTACAGGCCGTGCGCGCCGATCAGCGCCCAACGGGCCCGCCCCTGACCGCGCCAGGCCCGCCGTGCGGCGACCGTCCCGACGAGGCCGGGTATCAGCGCGTACAGCAGCAGGCCGACGAAGACCCCGTTCAGGTCCTCGGCGGCCATCAGCACGCCGATGCCGCTGAACACGGCGACGGCCAGCAGCCCGTACGTGATCGCCATGGCCGCGCCGAGCGCCCGGGGAAGCGGGCGCCGCTGCGGAACGGGGTCGTACCCCGTCATGTAGTACGTGCCGGCCATGCGCCCGCCCCCAACTGGTCCTGCCTGCGCGGTAGTTCCTCCAAGCAACCACGCCCACCGCAAACGCGGATGGGCCCCCAGACCCAACCCCGGACCCCTTCTCCCCTCCCCGCCCGCACCTCTCCGTCCCCCTCCGCGGCCCCACCGCCGAGAACTCCGCCCCACCCCCTCCAGCCCACGGGACCGTTCCCCCGCCCGCGGACCCCGCACCCACTCGGCTGAGCCGACTGTTCCCGGCTGCCCCCGAGCCACGGAGCCGTTCCGCCGCCCGCGGACCCCGCACCCGCTCGGCTGACCCAACCGTTTCCGGCTGCCCCGGCCCACCGAGCCGTTCCACCGCATGCGAGCCCCGCCGCCACCCGGCTGCCCCCGCCCACCGCGCCGTTCCGGCGCACGGGAGTCCCGCCACCCGCTTGGCTGAGCCAACCGTTCCCCGCTGCCCCGCCCACCCGGCTGTCCCGGCCGCTCCAGCGCACTCGAGTTCCGCCGCCCACCCGGCTGCTCCCGCCCACCGGGCCGTTCCGGCGTATGTGAGCCCCGCCGCCCACTAGGCTGCCCCGCCGCTCGGCTGTTCCGCCGCACGTGAATTCCGCTGCCCTCGCCCGGCTGCCCCCGTCCTCTGACCGTTCCGCCGCACGCGAGCCCCGCAGCCTGCCCGGCTGAGCCAACTGTTCCCGGCTGCCCCGCCTGGTCGACCGTTCCGCCGCATGCGAGTCCCGCAGCTCTCGCCCGGCTGCCCCAGCCGTTCCTGCCTGCCCCGCCCAACGGGCCGTTCCGCCGCACGCGAGCCCCGCGCCCCGCTCGGCTTAGCCAACCGTTCCCCGCTGCCGCGTCCACCCGGCGTCCCGGCCGCTCCAGCGCACTCGAGCCGTGCCGCCCACCCGGCTGCTCCCGCCCGCTCGGCTGAACCAACCGTTTCCGGCTGCCGTGTCCACCCGGCTGCCCTGACCGTTCAGCCGCACGCGAGCCACGCCGCTCGCTCGGCTGACGCAGCCGTTCCCGGCTGCCCCCGCTCGCCCGGCTGTTCCGCCGCACGCGAGTCCCGCAGGCTGCCCGGCTGAGCCAGCCGTTCCCCAGCTGCCCCGCCCACCCGGCCGTTCCGGCGCAGGCGAGCTCCGCAGCCCGCTCGGGCCAACCCAGCCCCGCCGGCGTTTGAGGCGATCTTTCAGCCCCTGCGGCGCTTGAGCAGATCCGAACGAAGTTCGGATGCGGGGTTCGGGGCGCAGCCCCGGTTCCGGGAAGGGGCGGGGTGGGGGAGAAGGGAGCCCGCACATGCACCACCTGTAGCGGGCCCATGGGGGGGGGGCCCCCCCCCCCCCCCCCCCCCCCCCCCCCCCCCCCCCCCCCCTCCGCCCCCTGCACCCCCGACGCACGCCCCAACTGCAGCCGCACCCACGGCGGGGGCTCCGCCCTCTGTCACCTCCGGTGCGCCCCCAACCGCAGCCGCACCCAAGACGGGCTTCGCCCCTTGCCACCTCCGGGGAGGGCCCCAACCGCAGCCGCGCCCACGGCGGACACTCCGCCTCTGCCATCTCCGGTGTGCGCCCCAACCGCAGCCGTACCCAAGGCGGAGGCTCAGCCCTCTGCCACCCCGGTGGGCGCCCCAACTGCAGCCGTACCCAAGGCGGGGGCTGCGCCCTCTGCTACCTCCGGGCCGCACCGCACCCGGGCGGGAGCCCAGCCGCACCCCGGGGCGCAGCCCCGGTTTCGGGAAGGGGCGGGGTGGGGGAAAGGAGAACCGGCACATGCACCACTCGTAGCGGGCCCATGGCGGGGGCTTCGCCCCCTGCACCCCCAGCGCGCGCCCCGCCCGCAGCCGTACCCAAGGCAGGGGCTGCGTCCTCTGCCACCCCGGGGAGCGCTCCAACTGCAGTCGTCCCCATGGCGGGGGCTGCACCTCTGTCATCTCCGACGCGCGCCCCGCCCGCAGTCGTACCCATGGTGGGGGCTGCGCCGTCGGTCACCTCCCGGCGTGCGCCCTAACTGCAGCCGCACCCAAGGTGGGGCTCCGCCCCCTGCCAACCCGGTGCGCCACCCAACCGCAGCCGCACACATGGCGGGGGCGGGGGCTGCGCCCTCTGCCACCTTCGGGGCGCACCGCACCCGGGCGAGAGCCCAGCCGCACCCCGGGTTGAAGCCCCGGTTTCGGGAAGGGGCGGGGGGAGAAGAAGGCCCGCACATGCACCACCCGTAGCGGGCCCATGGCGGGGGCTCCGCCCCCTGCACCCCCGACGCGCGCCCCGCCCGCAGCGCACCCAAGGTGGGGGCTCAGCCCTCTCCACCTCTGGGGAGCGCCCCAACTGCAGCCGCACGCAAGGCGGGGGCTGCGTCCTCTGTCACCTCCGGGGAGTCCCCCAACTGCAGCCGCACCCAAGGCGGAGGCGCCGCCCTTTGCCACCCCGGTGTGCGCCAACTGCAGCCGTACCCATGGCGAGGGCTCCGCCCTCTGCCACCTCCGGGCCGCACCCGAACCCCGGGCGGGAGCCCAACCGCACCCGCACCCTGGCGGAAGCCCAACCGCACCCGCGCCCGGGGCGGAAGCCCAACCACACCCGGGGTCGGGGCGGAAGCCCAACCACACCCGGGGTCGGAGCTCAATCGCGCCCGGGGCGGAAGCCCAACCGCACCCACGCCCGGGGCGGAAGCCGACCCGCACCCGGGCTGAGGCCCCCCGCACCCGGGCAGAGGCCCACCCGCACCCCACCCGAAACCCCAACCGCACCCCACCCGAAACCCCAACCGCACCCCACCCCACCCGAAACCCCACCCTCACGCGTGCGCCCCCACCGTGACCTCCCCCACCGTGAGGGAGGGCTCGGCTTCCAGGGCCGTGCCCAGGCGGGCGATCTGGGTCTCCAAGGCGCGCAGTTGCGCCGGGCGGAGGGCGCCCAGGGGCTCCACCGTCACAGCGAGCCGCTTGCCCGAGCGTTTCTGGTGCCAGACGCCCGCCACCTCACCGTCCACCACAAGGAGCGGATAGTTCCCCGCCTGCCCCCGCGCCAGGGCCCGCTCGAAGGCCCGCCCCGGAAAGAACCGCTCCCGGGGATAGGCGTCGATGCCGTACGAGTCGAAGTACGGGAGCAGCCGCACACCCCGCACCGGGTCGTCCGGAAAGTCCGTGTCCCCGGCCGCGACCCACGCCGCCGAGCCCTCGAAGTCGACCTCCTCCACTTCACACCCGTGAAACTCCTTCCGCGCCCAACCGATCGGCATCGCCAGCCACTTGGCGAAGGACTCGGGCGTCGCGGGCCCGTACGCGCGCAGATACCGGTGCACGAGCGCAGGGAGCGCCGACGCGGCCGGCAGCGGATCCCCGGCCGCCGGGCGCGTGTACGTGACCTTGCGCCCCCGGTTCGGCCCGAAACAGAGCGCTCCGCGGTGCCCCGCCGTGTGCAGCACCGTCCGCCAGCGCGGCCACATCGTCTGGAACGCCGGCATCGTCAGCTCACCCGCCCACGGCCCCGTACGCGCCACGATCTCCTCCGTCATCTCGTCGACGGTCAGAAAGCGCCCGGTCAGCGCGTCGGCGATGGCCGCGATGACCTCGTCGGTCTGCCGCGCGTCGAGCCGTACACCCTCCGCGTGCTGCGCGCCGGTGGGCAGCGCCGACAACGCGCCGGTCCACAGCGGGAGTTCGGCGCTCGGCAGCAGATGCACCGTGCCCCGCGGGCCGTACGTCTTGACCAGCGTCGACGTCTTCGCCAGCGCATCGCGTACGTCCTGGCGGGTCGCGTCGGCATGGCGCAGCGCGAGGGAGAGCTCCGCCGCGGAGGCGACCTGGGCGTGCGTACCGCACATGGCGCCCGAGAGCCGGGCGAGCTCCTCGGACGGATCGCCCTGGGCGGGGGTGGTGAGGGACTGCCGGGCAAATCTCCGGGCCTGGGCCGCGGCCCAGGAGACGCGTCGAGTCATGGACGGATTATCGGCCGCCCTCCGCGGTGGCGCCGGGAGTTCGGAGGTCGCGCCGGGAGTCCGGAGATGTTCGGAGGTCGCGCCGGGAGTTCGGAAATGTTCGGAGGTCGCGCCGGGAGGCCTGCACCGCTGGCGTGATTCAGACCACAGCGCCCGCACCAGAAGCCCTTGAACTCGGGCATATCGACGCAATGATCACCCTCGAATCCGCATTGTTATCCGAAATCGGGTCATCGGAATGTAGGCGTCACGTAAGTTCAGACCAACGAGAATTCGCGCGGGCAAATTGCGCGGTGGACGGTACCGCGCGGTGGAGGGGGCCACGCGGTGCCGTCCCTTCTTGCTCCCGGCCGGCCCTGTTTCCGCTCGGATGATGTTGGGCCCCCGGACTCATGGCACTGGGCCCGCCCGGCCCGTAACTTGCCGCCATGACCGGACAGGCGATACGCGTAGGCCCCCTCGCCGCAGGCGCCGCCCAACTGCGCTCCTGGACCGCCGGCCTGCTCGCCCTGGCCCTCGCCGTCTACCCCCAACTGGCCCTCCTGCACGACCCGTTGACCGACCAGAACCGCTACGGCCCGTTCGGTGACGGCGTCACCCCGGCCGGCGCCGAGTGGTCCGCGTGGGGCGACCTCCTCGCGCTCCCGCTGCCCGCCGCTGTCTGTGCGGGCTTCACGGCGCTCGTCGCGGGCCGCCTGCACCGCGCCCCGTTCCGTGAATCGCCCGTACAGCATCTGCTGGCCGCCCTCACGGTCCCGCTCGCCGCCCACGCGCTCCATCTCGCCTGGCTCTGGGCGGACCTGACCTCCGAGGCCATCCTGCTCACCAGCCTGGGTGTGGGCCTCGGCTGCGTCGCGGGCATCCTGCTCGACCTGGCGCTGGACTGAATCTCCGTACGCCGGAAGGTGGTTGGGCCCACGGACCCATGACGTGTGCACCCCGCGCCCCTTAGCCTCGGCCCGTGCCTGCCCTTCTGATCGCGCTCGCGGCGCTGTACGGCGCACTCGCCGGAACGCTCACCGGCCGCGTCGCCTACCGGCTCTCCGTCCCGGCCGGCCAGCCCTGGCGCGCCGTCTGCCCGTCCGGTCACGCCCTCACCGGCCCGTGGGGCGGCTGGCTCGGCACGACGCGGTGCGAGACCGGACGGTACGGGCCCAGCAGCGCGGCCCTCGTCCTGCTCACCGCGGCCGTGTGCGCGGCGCTCGCCGCGTCGACCGGGGCGCGGCCGGAGCTGGCGGTGTGGCTGCTGCTCACCCCGTTCGGGGTGGTGCTCGCGACCGTCGACCTGAACGTTCACCGTCTCCCCGACATCCTCACGCTGCCGCTCGCGGGGGCGGCGGCCGGGGGTCTCGGTCTCGCCGCGCTCTTCGCGTCCGCGGAAGGCCGCTGGGCTGGGGCGTTGCTCGGCGGACTCGCCCTGGGCGGCGGCTACTTCGCGCTCTTCCTGGCCCACCCGAGCGGCATGGGCTTCGGAGACGTCAAGTTGGCGATCGTCCTCGGGGTAACCCTTGGGTGGTACGGCTGGGAGATCCTTTTCCTGGGCTTCTTCGCGGGCATCATGTACGCCGGCGGATACGCCGCGGCCCTTGTCCTGCTTGGCCGAGCGGGCCGCAAGAGCGCCATGCCGCTGGGGCCCTGCATGCTGGCCGGAGCGGCCACCGGAGTGTTGCTCGGCGGCTTCGGAGCGTAATTACGCCACGCCGATGCACACAGCACCCCTTACGAAGGGTTATGGTGGAAACCCCCCCTCGGGCCGGTCCATCTCCCCCCCATGGACCGGCCCGTTTTTCTTTGCCCGCATGCGACTGAGGCCCTGTGGCGGAGGCATCCCGGGGTTCCAGGGGCTCCTGTTCGTCGCCCCTGGCCCCATGGACCGGCCCGTTTTTCTTGCCCGCATGCGGCTGAGGCTTTGTGGCGGAGGCATCCCAAGGTCCCAGGGGCTCCTGTTCGTCGCCCCCCGGGATGTCAGCGGGCACCCGACGGAGGGTCGAGGGCATGCCCCACCAGCCCACCGCATGCACCACCAGCCCCATCGCATGCCGCGGTCAGTCCAGGCCGCCCGTGTCCTCGTTTTCGTGCTCGCCGCATTCCTGGCGGCACTTCTCGCGGACACCGCACTGCAGGGCAGCGGTCCGCTGGAGACGGCCGGGGTGCTCGGCAGGAACGTGACCGTCGTCGTGCTGTTCGTCCTGGCCATGCGCTTCGCCGGCTCGGGCAACGGCATACGGACAGCCGCGACCGTGGCCACCTGCGCGCACCTGGCGGTGGGGGTCGTGCTGTTCCTCGCCGGACGGACGGTGGCATGGACCGGGTTCGCCCTGTCCTTCGCGCTGCTGGCCTTGCTGACCCGGCCCTGCGCCGTCGCCTGGTTCAAGAGGCCGCGCACCCCCGAGCGGTTGTCCCAGGGATACGCGGCCTCCTAGCCGTATGGCACAAGGGCCTCAGCGGCGGCCCGCCCAGATGTTGGTCCCCGGTGTCGACACCGCGAACTCGTCGATCGCCGCCAGCTCCGCCTCCGTGAGCTTCGGGCCCGTCAGGGCCGCCACGTTCTCCTCCAGCTGCTGCACGCTGGACGCGCCGATCAGCGCCGAGGTCATCCGCTCGTCGCGCAGCACCCAGGTGAGGGCGAGCTGGGCGAGGGACTGGCCGCGCTGGGCCGCGATGTCGTTCAGGCCGTTGAGGCGGCGTACGACCTCGTCGCTCAGCAGGTCCGGGTCGAGGGACTTGCCCTGCGTGGCGCGCGAACCCTCCGGGATCCCCTTCAGGTACTTGCCCGTGAGCAGCCCCTGCGCGAGCGGCACGAACGAGATGCAGCCCATGCCCGCCTCGTCGAGCACATCGAGCAGCCCGTCGTCCTCGGTCCAGCGGTTGATCATCGAGTACGAGGGCTGGTGGATGAGGGGACGCACTCCCATCTCCTTGAGGATGCGCACCGCTTCCCGTGTCTGCTCACTCGTATAGGAGGAGACGCCCACGTACAGCGCCTTGCCCTGCTGCACGGCGGACGCGAGCGCGCCCATCGTCTCCTCGAGCGGGGTGTCCGGGTCGAAGCGGTGCGAGTAGAAGATGTCGACGTAATCGAGACCCATCCGCCGCAGCGAGTTGTCCAGGGACGACAGCAGGTACTTGCGGCTGCCCCACTCCCCGTACGGACCGGGGTGCATCAGATAGCCGGCCTTGCTGGAGATGACCAGCTCGTCCCGGTACGGCGCGAAGTCCTGCTTCAGGAGTGTGCCGAAGTTCAACTCGGCGCTGCCGGGCGGCGGTCCGTAGTTGTTCGCGAGATCGAAGTGGGTGACGCCCAGGTCGAAGGCGCGGCGCAGAATGGCGCGTTGCGCGTCGAGCGCGCGGTCGTCACCGAAGTTGTGCCACAGACCGAGTGAGATCGCGGGCAACTTCAGACCGCTGCGGCCCGTACGGCGGTACTCCATGGAGTCGTACCGGTCGGCCGATGCGGCGTAGTTGGCGGAGTCGTTCATGGTGACGAAGCTACGTCAGACCTGTGACATACCCGGCGGCGGTGCCTCCGTTTTCCAGCGGTAGGCTTTCGCCCTCGGGGACCGCCGTCTGCACGTGAGGGGCTGAAACGAACGTGGCTGGTTTTACGAGCCTGCGCGACGGGCTGCGCGGCCTGCTGGTCAGGCTGTACGCGAGCCGCGTGGAGGGCCACCTGGACCACGACCAGGTGCCCAAGCACATCGGCGTCATCATGGACGGCAACCGACGCTGGGCCAAGGCCGCCGGCTCCACCACCGCCCAGGGACATCAGGCGGGCGCGGACAAGATCGCGGAGTTCCTGGGCTGGTGCTCCGAGACGGATGTCGAGGTCGTCACGCTGTGGCTGCTCTCGACGGACAACTTCGACCGTCCCCAGGAAGAGCTGGTCCCGCTCCTCGGCATCATCGAGGACACGGTCCGCTCCCTCGCGCGCGACGGCCGCTGGCGCGTCCACCACGTCGGCGCCACCCACGTCCTTCCCGACGGTCTGCAGAACGTGCTGAAGGAAGCGGAAGAGGCCAGCTCCGCCAACCAGGGAATACTGGTCAACGTCGCGATCGGCTACGGCGGCCGCCAGGAGATCGCCGACGCGGTCCGCTCGATGCTGCTCGACGCCGCCGACCGGGGAGTCTCCCTGGAGCAGGCCGCGGAGGCCGTCGACGTCGAGACCATCGGCAAGCACCTCTACACAAGCGCCCAGCCCGACCCCGACCTGATCATCCGCACCTCGGGCGAGCAGCGCCTGTCCGGATTCATGCTGTGGCAGTCGGCCCTGTCGGAGTACTACTTCTGTGAGGTTTTCTGGCCGGCCTTCCGCAAGGTCGACTTCCTGCGCGCCCTCAGGGACTACGCCGCGCGGCACCGGCGGTTCGGGGCCTGAGCCACGCCCCGGCCGCGCGCCCTGTGCGACCCCCGTGACACACGTCACCGACCGTTCACGGACGCGTCGTCATATGCCGTTGCATGGCTTCGCGTGTTCGAGGGAATATCCCTTGCAGGTCGGCGTCCGACAAACGGATGCCGTATCTCAGTGAGCGGCACAGAGCCCGCTCACCCGGGAGGCCCTTTGCACCAGGTGGACCGTACGCACCGTACGGCGACGTGGGGGGCCGGTCTTCGGCCCACGCAGGCCGACCGGTCCAGGAAAACCCGCGACGTCGTCGCTCCCCGACCTCTGCTGAGGGGGTACGTCCTTCCGTGGTGACCAGCACTAAGCGCCGCATGCCCGACAGGCGCACCTATGTTCTCGACACCAGCGTCCTGCTGGCCGACCCGGGCGCCCTGAACCGTTTCGACGAACACGAGGTCGTTCTCCCGATCGTCGTCGTCACGGAACTCGAGGCGAAAAGGCATCACCCGGAGCTCGGTTACTTCGCCCGGCAGGCCTTGCGCCGGCTCGACGACTACCGCATCCTCCACGGCCGGCTCGACGCCCCCATCCCGCTCGGGGACTTGGGCGGCACTCTGCGCGTCGAGCTCAACCACTCGGACCCCGGCGTGCTCCCGGCCGGGTACCGTCTCGGCGACAACGACTCGCGGATCCTCGCGGTCGCCCGCAACCTCCAGGCCGAGGGGTACGACGTCACCGTCGTCTCCAAGGACCTTCCGCTCCGTATCAAGGCCTCCTCCGTGGGCCTGCTCGCCGAGGAGTACCGCGCCGAGCTCGCCATCACGGAGTCCGGCTGGACCGGAATGTCCGAACTCGACCTCTCCGGCGAACAGATCGATCTCCTCTACGAGGAGCAGACGCTGTACGTACCGGAGGCAACGGACCTGCCCGTGCACACGGGTCTGGTGCTCAACTCCGAGCGGGGGAAGGCGCTCGGCAGGGTCACGGCCGACGGCAATGTCCGGCTGGTGCGAGGGGACCGTGAGGTCTTCGGCATCAAGGGGCGCAGCGCCGAGCAGCGCATCGCGCTCGATCTCCTCCAGGACCCGGACATCGGGATCGTGTCGATGGGCGGCCGGGCCGGCACCGGAAAGTCCGCGCTCGCTCTGTGCGCGGGACTCGAGGCGGTCCTGGAGCGGCGCCAGCACCAGAAGGTGATGGTCTTCCGTCCGCTCTACGCGGTCGGCGGGCAGGAGCTCGGCTATCTGCCCGGCACCGAGGCCGAGAAGATGGGCCCGTGGGCGCAGGCCGTGTTCGACACCCTCGGGGCGGTGACGGGCAAGGAGGTCATCGAGGAGATCTCGGCGCGCGGGATGCTCGAGGTGCTCCCGCTCACCCACATCCGCGGACGCTCGCTCCATGACGCGTTCGTGATCGTGGACGAGGCCCAATCCCTGGAACGGAACGTCCTGTTGACCGTTCTGTCCCGTATCGGGGCGAATTCCCGTGTCGTCCTGACTCATGATGTCGCCCAGCGCGACAACCTCAGGGTCGGGCGCTACGACGGAGTCGTGGCCGTGGTCGAGAAGCTGAAGGGGCATCCGCTGTTCGCGCATGTCACGCTGACGCGCTCGGAGCGTTCGCAGATCGCGGCACTGGTGACCGAAATGCTCGAAGACGGCCACGCCTGAGAGGTCTGTGCCGTCTGAGCGGACTGGGAAGTCTGCGGTATTAAGCGGCACTTGGGCGCCGCGCAGGTAAGCCGAAGAGCTTACTCGCGCGGCGCCCTTGTACGTCCGGGGTTCCAGAAAACTGGTGGGGTAAACGGGGTGTGAGCTTTCCCACGCAACGCGGAATTGCCTCGCGGCGTCCGGTTCCGGCAGAGTCTTGCTCCTGTCAGGCCCCGCATACGGCACTCCTGTACCCCCAGCGGCACAGGACCAGTTGGACCTCAACTACATAGCGATCGCCGTATGCCACCCGCGACACAAGAGGCTCCTCCCGCACAGGAGTTGCCCCACCGGGTCCGTGCTTCCAGTGACCACGTATCAGCCGGAAGCCAGCGCGAGGGGCAAGATTGCGCCCGAAAGGTCACCCCTCGGGCGATGCTGGAAGGAAACCGTGTGAGCCGGATTTCGGTCCGGGGATTCGCAGTGGCCTCGGCCACCGCGGTCACCACTGTCGGCGCAGTTGTGGGCGTTGCCTCGGGCAGCACCCAGGAGACCTCGAACGACTTCGAGGCGACCGCTGCCGACGGAGGGACTCTCCTCGCAGACATACCCGCAGGCCAGCAGGTCGAGGTGCAGACTGCCTCGCTGACCCAGCAGGCCGACGCGCAGGCTGCCGCCGCCGACGTCGTGGCGCAGAAGTCCGCGGAGGAAGACGCCCGCAAGCAGGCGGCCGAGGACGCGATCGCCAAGCAGGAAGCCGCCAAGAAGGCCGAGGCCGAGAAGAAGGCCAAGGCGCGCGAGGCCAAGCTTGCCGCGAGCCGCTCGGCCACCCGCGACGCCGGTGACTTCGCGCAGCAGTCCTCGTACTCCATCGCCGAAGTTCAGGCGATGGCGCGGCAGATGGTCCCCGCCGACCAGTTCCAGTGCTTCAGCAACATCGTGGACCACGAGTCCAGCTGGAACTACAAGGCCACCAACCCTTCCTCCGGTGCCTACGGTCTGATGCAGGCGCTGCCGGGTTCGAAGATGGTCTCGGCCGGCGCCGACTGGCAGACCAACCCCGCCACCCAGATCAAGTGGGGCCTGAACTACATGGACTCCCGCTACGGCAGCCCGTGCGGAGCCTGGAACTTCTGGCAGGCGAACAACTGGTACTGATCCGGTCCGGCGGAGAAATACCGCTTCCGGCGCTCAACTTCACGGAGCCCCTCACCGTCCTTCGGTGAGGGGCTTCGCGCGTGTAAGTTCGAGCCGTTCGGGAACCTGGGGGATCGGTGGGGGGAAGAAGGAAGATCATGTCGAGACTGCCAGGCTGGTTGAGCCGGCTCGGTACCGGCGTCGCCCGGGCGGGCGAGCGCCTGGAGGAGCGGCGGGCCCGGGCGGAGGACGCCGATGAGCCCGCACCCGAGCCGGTCGCCGTGAGAGTGTCCAAGTCGGCGGACGAGGACGAGGGTTCCGCGGGCAACGGCACGGTTCCCGCACCCCCCGCCTACGCGCCGGCCATAGCGGCCAAGGCCGACCCGGTCGCCGCCGTGCCCTGGAGTATCCGGGTCGCCGCCGAGGTCGGCTGGCGGTTCCTGGTGCTCGCGGGGATGCTGTGGGTTCTGATGCGGGTCATCTCCTCCGTACAGCTGGTGGTGTTCGCGTTCGTCGGGGCCCTGCTCATCACCGCCCTGCTGCAGCCCACCGTGGCCCGCCTCATGCGCCTCGGGCTGCCCCGCGGCCTTGCCACCGCGGTCACCTTCATCTCGGGCTTCGTCATCATGGGCCTGGTCGGCTGGTTCGTGGTCTGGCAGGTCATGGAGAACCTCGACGACCTCTCCAACCAGGTGCAGCGCGGTATCGACGAACTCGAGAAGTGGCTCCTGGACAGTCCGTTCCATGTCACCGGGGACGAGATCAACGACATCGCGAAGAGCCTGCGCGAGGCCGTCGGCACCAACACGGAGGAGATCACCTCGGCGGGTCTGACCGGTGTCACGGTGATGGTCGAGATCCTCACCGGCATCCTGCTTGCGATGTTCTCCACGCTCTTCCTGCTCTACGACGGCAAGCGGATCTGGCACTGGACCCTCAAGCTGTTCCCGGCCGCGGCCCGTCCGGGTGTCGCCGGCGCGGGTCCGAGGGCCTGGCGGACGCTGACCGCTTATGTGCGCGGGACGGTGATAGTGGCTCTGATCGACGCCGTCTTCATCGGTGTCGGCATCTACTTCCTCGATGTCCCGATGGCCGTGCCCCTCGCCGTGTTCATCTTCCTGTTCGCGTTCATCCCGCTGGTCGGCGCGGTCATCTCGGGCGCGCTCGCCGTGGTCGTCGCGCTCGTGACGCAGGGCGTCTTCACCGCCCTCATGGCCCTGATCGTCGTCCTCGCCGTACAGCAGATCGAGGGCCACGTACTGCAGCCGTTCATCCTGGGACGCGCGGTCAAGGTGCATCCGCTCGCCGTGGTGCTCTCGGTCGCGGCCGGCGGCATGGTGGCCGGGATCGGCGGAGCGGTGGTCGCCGTACCTCTGGTCGCGGTGACGAACACCGTGGTGGGATATCTGCGGACGTACGCACGGGAGAACGCGCTCCAGCAGGCCGCGGTCGCCTCCGCGCCGGAGCCCGCGCCGGAGTCCGCGGGGGAGCAGGTGGGGGACAGCAGGTGATTTCCGAGCCCGAACTGGTCGGTGAAGAGGGCGAGATACCCTCGGGCGCCCTCGACGTGGTGGCCCCGCCCGATCCTGTACGGCGTGATCCCGGCCGGCGGCCCTGGCAGTGGGCGCTCGGCGGGGCGCTGGTCGCGTCCGCCGTGTGGGCGGGTTCGCTGTACGGGGTGCAGGCCGGCGACGACAAGACCGACCTCAAGGGCTACGCGCTGCCGGACGATCTGTGCACCGCGGCCACCCTGACCTCGCTGAGCCTCAAATACGGCAAGCCCACACCCGAGCATCGCGCGGTGCGCAAGGATCCGGCCCTCGACCGGGCGTGGTGCTCGGTGCAGCTGGGCGGTCAGGACCTCGAGCAGGGGCAGAGTGCGAGCCGGTACTCCCTGTACCTTTCCTTCGCCCTGCACAAGAAGGTCGATCCGGAGCCGGAGTTCAAGACCCTCGCCACCCAGAAGGACTGGTACGACGAGTCCGAATCCCAAGGCATCAAGGAGATCAGCGGCCTCGGTGAGCGGGCCTTCTACATTCCGGAGGCGAACTACGGCACACCCGGGCTCGAAGTCCTGGACGGCCCGGTGGTCCTGCAGATGTCCATCAACCAGTCGTACGACGACTTCTCGGAGGAAGAGGAGTACGTGGAGCCTCCCGAGCCCGACTTCAGCGGAGTGCGTGAGCTGATGATCGAGGACATGAAGGTCCTGATGCAGGACCTGAAGAAGTGAACGACGAGGGCCCACCGACCTGAACCGGTCGGCGGGCCCTGCGTGTTGTCGTACGCGCGACGTACGTCCGACTAGACGGCGACCGCCTCGGACAGCACGGCCTCCGCGTCCAGCGTCGCGCCCACGGCCTGCACGACGGCCGCGATCTTCACGGCCTCCTGCACGGTCTCGCGGTCGACCCCGGCCTTACGGAGCACCTGCTCGTGCGAGTCCAGGCACTGACCGCAGCCGTTGATCGCGGAGACGGCGAGCGACCACAGCTCGAAGTCGGCCTTCTCCACACCCGGGTTGCCGATGACATTCATCCGCAGACCCGCGCGCATCGTGCCGTACTCCGGGTCGGAGAGCAGATGGCGCGTGCGGTAGAAGACGTTGTTCATCGCCATGATCGCGGCGGCGGACTTGGCGGCGCCGTACGCCTCGGGGGAGAGGTGCTCGCGCGCCTCGGGCTCCAGCTCACGCAGCACGCGCGGCGAGCGGGAGGCGATGGCGCAGGCGAGGACCGTGCCCCAGAGCTGCTGCTCGGGCAGCTCGGAGTTGCCGATCACCGAACCGAGGTTCAGCTTCAGGTCCTTGGCGTAGTCCGGGACGGCGGACTTCAGTTCAGCGAGCCCCACGGTCACTCACCGGCCAGGAGCGCACCGGCGTCGAGGGTGTCCTCGCCCTTGTTCCAGTTGCACGGGCACAGCTCGTCGGTCTGCAGCGCGTCGAGGACTCGCAGGACCTCCTTGGGGTTACGACCGACGGAGCCGGCGGTCACCATGGAGAACTGGATCTCGTTGTTCTGGTCCACGATGAAGACGGCGCGCTTGGCGAAGCCGTCCTCGCCCTCGATGCCGAGGTCGCGCATGAGCTCGTGCTTCGAGTCGGCCATCATCGGGAACGGCAGGTCGGTCAGGTCCGGGTGGTCCTTGCGCCAGGCGTGGTGCACGAACTCGGAGTCACCGGAGAAGCCGAGGACCTGTGCATCGCGGTCGGCGAACTCCTCGTTCAGCTTGCCGAAGGCGGCGATCTCGGTCGGGCACACGAAGGTGAAGTCCTTCGGCCACGCGAAGACGACCTTCCACTTGCCCTCGTAGGTCTTGTGGTCGATCTGCGCGAACTCCTTGCCCTTCTCCAGTGAGACGCAGGCGGTCAGTTCGAACGTGGGGAACTTGTCACCGACGGTAAGCATGCGCGCTCTCCTTGCAGTACGGAAAGTCCTTTTTATGGGCTTTCCTGGGGGGTGGACGGATCGATCTTGCCACCGTGCGTACTGATCACGGAAATAGCTAGACTCGGTAGGGTTGATCGAGTCCGGTTATCGGTGAGGTGTACGCGGTGGCGAGAGGACGGACCCGGGGGCCCAGCCCGGCGCAGCTGCGCGCGTTCGTCGCGGTCGCCGAGCAGCTGCACTTCCGGGATGCCGCGGCGGCGATCGGGATGAGCCAGCCCGCGCTTTCGGGTGCGGTGTCGGCTCTCGAGGACGTACTGGGAGTACGGCTGGTCGAGCGCACCACGCGCAAGGTGCTCCTCACCGAGGCGGGGGAGCGGCTCGCGGGTCGGGCGCGTGCGGTGCTCGAAGCGATGGACGCGCTGGTCGAGGAGGCCGAGGCGGTGCGCGGGCCGTTCACGGGGGCGCTCCGGCTGGGCGTGATCCCGACGGTGGCGCCGTATCTGCTGCCGACGGTTCTGCGTCTCGTACGCGAGCGCTACCCGACCCTCGATCTGCAGATCCACGAGGAGCAGACGTCCTCGCTCGTCGAGGGCCTGGCGGCGGGCCGCCTCGATCTCCTGCTGCTCGCCGTGCCGCTCGGCGTTCCGGGCCTGGTGGAACTCCCGCTCTTCGACGAGGACTTCGTGCTCGTGGCGCCGCTCGGCCATGAGCTGGGCGGCCGCGAGGGCATCCCGCGGGCGGTGCTGCGCGAGCTCGACCTGCTGCTCCTCGGCGAAGGCCACTGCCTGCGCGACCAGGCCCTCGAGGTGTGCCGTGAGGCGGGCCGCGCCGACGCCCCCGTCACGACGACGGCCGCGAGCCTGTCGACCCTGGTCCAGCTGGTCGCGGGCGGGATCGGCGCGACCCTGCTGCCGCGCACGGCCCTGGACGTGGAAACCTCCCGCTCGTCCCAACTGGTCACGGGCACCTTCGCGAGCCCGGCACCGTCGCGCCGTATCGCACTGGTGGCACGGGCGGGCTCGGCGCGGGCGGAGGAGTACGCGGAGCTGGCGGAGGAACTGCGGGAGGCGGTGCGGGGGTTGCCGGTCAGCCCAGCCTCCAGCCGCTGCGGCGATTGAGCAGATCCGAACGCCGCCGCAGGCGCCACGAACCCGCACCCACCCGACCCACCGCACCCCCACCCGCACCCCCACCCGAGCTCACCCCCGGCAGCCCGCCTACTCCGTGCGCAACCCCTCCGGCCGCATCATCCGCAACAGCGGCGGCAGGCTCAGCAAGGTGACCGCGAGGACCACACCCGCGCCCACGCCCGTCATCGCCAGGACCGACGGCCAGTCCACGGCCACCGCGGTGTCGACCATCTTCAACAGGACCACACCGAGACCGAGACCGACGCCCGCGGCGAGCAGCAGTCCAAGGGCGATGGGGACGGCCGTCTGCCACAGCACCGACAGGCTCAGGGTGCGGCGCCGCGTGCCGAACGCGACCAGGGCCGCGAGCAGCTTGCGGCGCTCGCGGAGCTGCTCCAGCTGCGAGACCAGCAGGCTCGCGCCGATCAGGATCAGGACGCAGGTCGCGCCGACGAACAGACCCGTACGGATCGAGTCGAAGCGCTGCGACCTTTCCGTGGCGGCCAGTTGGTTGACCTCCGTGAGCGGGGCGATCTGCGCGACCGCGGTGCGCACCTCGTCCCGCGCGTCCGCCACCGCCGGGTCGGTCTTGACGTACAGGTGTCCCGTCATCGACTGCTGCGCGGCCGCGGGCAGCGCACCCGTCGTCACCAGGAAGCCGCCCGTCTCGCCGCCGCCGGGTGCGTCCTTCGCGGTGGCCTCCTTGATCTGTGCGGGCAGCCGCCACCGTACGGCCTCGCCCTTGTTCGTCCCGTACGTCGGGTCCAGATAGACCGTGCCGCCCGGCTTCGCGAGCCGGGAGGTCTCCTCGTCGTACTCGGCGTCGACGACCCGGAACACGTCACCGTCCTTGCAGGAGGGCAGCCCCGCCAGATCGCGCAGTGCGGCGCAACTCCCGCTCGTGACCATCGCGTTGCCCTCGGGATCGGTGGCACGGTCGGCCGCGACAGTCTGGATGACCGGCGCGATCACCGCGGTGACACCGGGGGTGTTCTCCAGCGTGCGCTGCTGTTCGGCGAGCCGGCTGAACGTGTCCCGGGACTCGGGCAGATACAGAGCGAGGTCCGCACGCGCCGGATCCTCGCCGGTCTCCTTCGTGTAGTACGAGGACACACCCGCGAACAGCATCTGCAGCGCGATCGCCCCCGCGACCGCGACCGCGATGCCGTTGACCAGGCGGGCCGCCGAGCCACTGCTCAACTGCAGGCGACGTACGGCCAGCTGCCAGGACACCGCGCCGCCGCCGAGCCGGGCGACGACCGCCTCGACCAGCCACGGCAGGATCGCCGTGATGCCGACCAGGAGCAGGACGACACCGCCGGTGACCATCCACTGGTTGAAGTCCCCGTTCTCGTTGCCCTTCCCGATCATCGGGGAGAGCAGGGCGAGTCCGGCGACCGGGAGCAGCAGCCGCCACCACAGGCGGCGCCGGGAGGGCTTCGCGGTGCGGACCACACCGAGCGGCTCGATCACCACGCCGCGCAGCGCGAACAGGGTCACCGCCACCGCGGCGGCCGGCACCGCGAGCGCCACCAGGACGACCAGCGCGGGGGCCGGGGCGAGGTCGTGCGAGAAGACGCTGATGTCCATCACCTGGAGCCGGGGCGCCAACTGCCGCGCGGCCAGGAACAGTCCACCGCCGACGACAAGGCCGAGCAGCGCTCCGGCGCAGGCCTCGCCGGCGGCGATCCGGCGCGCCATCCGGCCGTCCGCGCCGATCAGGCGCAGGGGGGCGGGCCGCCGGTCGCGCCGCCCGCCCCCGCACCGTACGGGCGTGGCGATGAACACGCCCACGGGCATGAGCAGCACGATGAAGATGATCAGTGTGAGCAGCAGCAGCCGCGGATCCATCTCCTCGCGCTGCGCGTCCGTGCCGAACGAGTCGAGCCGGTGCACCCGGTAGCCGGTGGCCACGAGATCGTCCGCGCCCTTGATGTACGACAGTTCATGCGGCCCGATGAGTCCGTCGTCGCCGATCGTGCCGACGACCTTTCCGTCGATGCGCTTGCCGAGCAGCTCCGCGTCACCGGACTTGAGGAGCTCGGCGAGCGCGGGCGACACCAGGACGTCACCGGCCTTCGGATAGGCCGAAATCCCGGGCGGCAGCGGGGCCTTGGCGCCGTCGGGCTGCATGATGCGGCCGCGCACGTCCTTGCCGCGGAACACCGTGTCGACCTGGGCCACGACCACCGTGTCGTCGCCCTTGGGCGTGACCTGGTCGCTCATCCGGTAGTCGTCGCGCGCCTCGCCGCGTATCTCACGGGACTGCAGCGCGTTCGGGATGGCCGTGGTCACCAGGAGCAGCGCCACCCCGAGCCCGACGCCGACCGCCGTGAGGACCGCCCGCACCCACCCTTCGCGCCCCCCGGTGGCGGCGAACCGGGCACCCATGGCCAGATCCCTGATCCACACGTTCACAGCACGTGCTCCATATCGCGCGACTTGCCGTCGCGTACGACGATCTCGCGGTCCGAATACGCGGCGACCCGGGCCTCGTGCGTGACGAGGACGACGGCGGCGTTGGACGAACGGGCCGCATCCGTCAGGAGCTGCATCACGCGCTCGCCGTTGAGCGAGTCGAGCGCACCGGTCGGCTCGTCCGCGAACAGCACCCGCGGGCCGGTGACCAGGGAGCGGGCCACCGCGACGCGCTGGCCCTGACCGCCGGAGACCTCGCCCGGACGCTTCTTCGCGAGGTCGTCGACCTCCAGGCGCTCCATCCAGGTGAGCGCCGTGCGCTCGGCCTCCTTGCGCTTGGCGCCGTTCAGACGCAGCGGAAGCGCGACGTTCTCGACGCAGCTCAACTCGGGGACGAGCTGGCCGAACTGGAAGACGAAGCCGAACTCGGAGCGGCGCAGCGCACTGCGCTCGGCATCGCTCATGCCGCTCAGCTCACGGCCGTTGTACGTGATGGTCCCGGCGTCCGGCGGCACGATGCCGGCGAGACAGTGCAGGAGCGTCGACTTGCCGGACCCGGAGGGGCCCATGACGGCGACGACCTCGCCGGCGTGGATGGAGAAGTGCGCTCCGTCGAGCGCGTGGGTCGGCCCGTAGGCCTTGCGCAGATCCTGCGCGGACAACAGGGAACCGGCAGGCGCGCTCATCCCTCGGTCACCGCCTTCGCCAGCTTGTCGAGACGCGCGGCGGTGAGCTCGAGCCAGCGCAGATCGGCTTCGAGATGGAACAGGGCGTGGTCGCAGATCAGTTGATCGGCGAGATCGCCCTTGCGCTTGCGGTCGGTGAGGATCCGCATCATCCGCAGATGCTCCGAGCGCTGCGTGTCGAGCAGATCGCCGGCGTCACGGCCGGTGAGCAGCGCGAGCACGACCTTCGTGTAGAGGGTCGAGGAGAGATACGGCTCGGGCTTCTCCGGCGTCGCCAGCCACTGCTGTACGTCGGTGATCCCGGCTTCCGTGATCGCGTACCGCTTGCGCTCGGGCCCGCCGCCGGCCTCCACGCCGTCGACCTCGACCAGGCCGTTCTTCAGGAGCCGCGACATCGTCGAGTAGACCTGCCCGTAGTGCAGCGGCTTGTCGTGCCCGAACTTCTCGTCGAAGGCGCGCTTGAGGTCGTAACCATGGCGGGGGCCGCTCTCGAGCAGGCCCAGGAGTGTGTGACCGATGGACATGCCGATGACTGTACACGGTGTGTATACCTCGCGTGTATACGTGGGGTGTATAGCTGGCTTTGCCCGTGGCTCAAGCCCTCACGGCTCAAGACCTCACAGCTCAAGCGCCCATAGCTCAAGCCCCCGTGGTCGAGCCGGGGCGCACGATCATCAGCACGGTGACGGTGGCCCACAGCAGGTTGAAGATCCCGGCCAGCATCGCGAGCCGGCGGTCGGCGCCCGGCTTGGGTGCGCGCTCGGCCTCCTCCGCGGCGTCGAGGGCCTCGTCCTGCGCGGGCAGGATCAGGACCATCAGGACGGCCGCCGCCGCGACGGTCAGCACGATCGACGCGATCAGCCAGGGATCGCCCATGACGCCGAGCGCGGCCGCGGTCGCGAACCCGAACACCGGCACCGCGATCCCGACACCGGAGTACACCCGGCAGACACGATGCAGCGTCCGCAGCGACGCGAGAGCCCCGGCGTCACCGGGCGGACCGGCCGCCTGGCGCAGGGCCGGCGGGAACATGCTGGCCGCGACGGCGACCGGCCCCACGGCCAGGACGGCGGCGAGGACATGGAGGGTGAGCAGCAGTTTCGTCATGGTGCCCCGACGCTAGCCAGCCGTCGCGGCCGCGCCCCAGTGGCCTTCGTGACGCATTTCCCACGGATACTGCCACGCCTCTCATGGAGCAACTCTCCGCTCAGTCCCCGGACTTGGGCGGCCGCCCCCTGCGAGGCAGCGGCCCCGCCGCCCCCGGCAGCCGCCCCGCATCCTTCAGCGCCTGCCGCAGCAGGAACTCGATCTGCGCGTTCGCGGACCGCAGTTCGTCCCCCGCCCACCGGGCCAGCGCGTCGTACACGAGCGGATCGAGCCGGAGCAGCACCTGCTTGCGCGCCGCCCCGGCCGACCGCTGACGAGGACCGGAACCGGGTTCGTGCTCGGGTTCGGGGTCCGCGCTCACTGGTACAGCGTCCCCGTGTTGATCACGGGCTGCGCCGCCCGGTCACCGCACAGGACCACCATCAGGTTGGACACCATCGCGGCCTTGCGCTCCTGGTCGAGCTCGACGATGTCCTGCTCCGTGATCCGCGCGATCGCCGACTCGACCATGCCGACCGCACCCTCGACGATCTGCTGGCGCGCCGCGACCACCGCACCGGCCTGCTGGCGCTGCAGCATCGCGGAGGCGATCTCGGGTGCGTACGCGAGGTGCGTGAACCGGGACTCGATGATGTGCACACCCGCCGCCTCGACCCGCGCGTGCAGCTCGATGGCCAGCTTCTCGGTGATCTCCTCGGCGTTCTCGCGCAGCGAGAGCTGCTCCGAGTCGTACGCGTCATAGGGGTACTCGATCGCGATGTGCCGTACGGCCGCCTCGGTCTGCGTCGAGACGAACTCGACGAAGTCGTCGACCTCGAACGAGGCCTGCGCGGTGTCCTCGACCTTCCAGACGACGACCGCGGCCAGTTCGATGGGGTTGCCGTAGGCGTCGTTGACCTTGAGGACGGCGGTCTCGTGGTTGCGGACGCGGGTGGAGATCTTGGTCCGCGAGGTGAGCGGGTTCACCCAGCGCAGACCGTCCTCGCGGATCGTCCCGCGGTAGCGCCCGAAGAGCTGGACCACCCGGGCCTCGCCCGGCGCGACCATGTTCAGACCGCACATCGCGAGGAACGCGGCGAGACCGATCAGGATCCCGGAGATGATCAGCGCCGCCTTCGCGCCGCCCGAGTCCACGGCCGTCGCGCCCACCACGAGCCCGACGCCGCCGAGCAGCCCGACGAGCCCGAAGAGCAGGGCGAGCCCGCCCCCGATGGAATGCGCCTGGAACTCCCGTACGCGCGGTTCCGGCATCTGCGGAACGTCGGGTGTGGGGGTGGTGTCTTGAGAGGTCATGTCCGGCTCCCCGTGGGTGTCCATGCCGACGAGACGCTCCCGTCGACCTAGCAAACTGCTATCACTTTATCGTGCGTACGAGAGCAGCGCCACATAGCTGTGAAGCGTCACGAATAGGTGTCAACTCCAGCAAACCGGACCAGTGATGGTGCCGGAACCGATCCTTCACATCCGGAGGAGCAACCGTTCGAGCCCCGTGGTAGTCGGTTCCTGTAGGACAGGTGCTGATTGTCACGTCCGTAAAAGACCGGATCGTCATCCCTTTGTCCCCAGCTGCGGTGTTAGCTTTCTGAGCTGACCCGGGGGAAGCCGAGACACGACTGGAGCAACGCGAACCATGGGCCGAGCGGAAGAGAGGCGAGCGAGGCAGCGCGGCGGCGGTGTCCGCCGAGCAGCGAGCCCGCCGCCGGCCGGCGCCCGCCGGATGGAGCGCGGACCGGACGTCGGTCAGCAGCGCGGACACCGCTCGGCCGGTTCCCCGTCGGACGGCTATGGACGCACACCCGGGGCCGGCCCCGGATACGGACGTGACGGCGGAGGCGACCACGGCAGCCGTGCCGACCGCCGCCGGGCAGCCACGCGCCGTGACCGCGATGATCGGAGTCTGTTGCGCCGAATATTCACCTGGAAGAAGATCCTCGGAACCTTCTTCGGGATGATCCTGCTCGGGATGGCGGCCGCCGTCGGCCTGTATCTGTATGTCGACATCCCCAATCCCAATGAGGACGCGACGCAGCAGAGCAACGTCTACAAGGACGCGAGCGGCAAGACGATCGCGAACGTCGGGGAGACCAAGCGCGAGATCGTCGGCCTCGACAAGATCCCGAAGCCGATCCAGCAGGTCGTCGTCGCGGCCGAGAACAAGACCTTCTACAAGGACCCCGGCGTCGACATCAAGGGCACGAGCCGCGGTGTCCTGAACACGCTCATGGGCAAGGGCAGGCAGGGTGGTTCGACGATCACCCAGCAGTACGTGAAGAACTTCTACCTGTCCCAGGAGCAGACGGTCAGCCGCAAGGTGCAGGAGCTGGTGATCGCCCTCAAGGTCGACCGTCAGGTGTCCAAGGAGGAGATCCTCGCCGGGTATCTGAACACCAGCTACTTCGGCCGGGGCGTGAACGGCATCCAGGCCGCCGCCCAGGCCTACTACGGCAAGGACGCGGACAAGCTCACCCTCTCCGAAGGCGCGTATCTCGCCGCCCTGCTCCAGGCGCCGAACCAGTACGACTGGGCGATCGCCTCCGAGACGGGCAAGACGCTCGCCAAGCAGCGCTGGGCGTACGCCCTCGACAACATGGTCGAGATGGGCTGGCTCTCCCCGAGCAAGCGCGCCGAGCAGACGTTCAAGGAGCCGATCAAGCCCACGCAGAACCCGGGTCTGAAGGGCCAGAACGGCTACATCGTCGAAGCCGCCAAGAACGAGCTCGCCCGGCATCTGATGGAGACCGACGAGATCACCGCCGAAGAGGCGCTGAAGAAGATCGACCAGGGCGGCTGGACGATCACGGTCAACATCGACAAGAAGAAGCAGAAGTCGCTGGAGAAGGCGGTCGCCGCCCAGCTGACCGACAAGCTCGACCCGAAGTCCCGCAAGGTGGACGCCGCGGTGAAGGCGGGCGCCGTCTCCGTCGACCCGAAGACCGGGAAGATCGTCGCCCTCTACGGTGGCGAGGACGCGCTCACGCAGCACAACATGGCGATCCAGCGCGACTACCAGGCGTCCTCCACCTTCAAGCCGGTGATCCTGGCCTCGGCCCTCGAGAACAGGTCGACCAAGGACGGCCGGCCGATCACGCCGAACACGATCTACGACGGCGACAGCAAGACGAAGATCGACTTCGGTGGCGGCCAGACCTACGCACCACCGAACGAGGGCAACGACGACTACGGCGATGTCACCGTCCAGCGCGGTATGGACAAGTCCATCAACTCGGTGTTCGCGGGCCTCGGTGCGGACGTCGGCATGGACAACGTCAAGGAGACCGCGGAAACCCTCGGCATGAAGGAGTTCGACCCGCACCCCGCCATGACCCTCGGGTCCATGGGTGCCAGCCCGCTCGACATGGCCGGTGTGTACGCGACCTTCGACGCGCACGGCAAGAAGGTCACGCCGTCGATCATCGCGAAGGCCCAGCACTCGAAGTCCGGCGAGTGGGTCCCCGAGCCCATCGGCGACCAGGTGATCAAGCGGGAGACCGCCGACACCATCACCTCGGTCCTGCAGGGCGTGACCAGTGACGGCACCGGCTCCACCGTGCTCAAGGGCGAGTACGCGGGCAAGTACAAGGCCGCGGGCAAGACCGGTACGTCCGACAACAACGTCTCGGCCCTGTTCGCGGGATACACCCCCGAACTGGTCACCGTCGTCGGTATCTACGGTGAGGCGCCCGAGGGCGGCGGAGGTCTGAAGCGGCCCGACGGCAAGCCGGCCGCGGCCGGCAACCACGTCTCCCTGCGCGGCGCCGGTGGCGAGGACACCATCCACGGCTCCGGCTTCCCGTCCCGCATCTGGGCCGCGTACACCCTCGGCGCCCTGAACGGCGGCTCGGACGCGCGCTTCGACCTGGAGACGGACATGGGCGTGGGCGTCGCCCCGCCGCCCACGACCGAACCGCCGACGACCCCGCCGCCCACGACGGAGCCGCCGGAGACCCAGGATCCGACGACGAAGCCGCCGACGGACGATCCCACGACCGAACCGCCGACGGACGATCCGACGACCGAACCGCCGACGGACGATCCGACGTACGAGCCGCCGATCACGATCGACCCGGACCCGGACGACCCCAACAACGATCAGGGCAAACCCCGGGATTAGCACCGGCCCCAAAGGGGGCCGGGACCCCCGCCGGTCCC
>NZ_JAEIMH010000001.1:51607-152071 GCF_016464295.1 Streptomyces sp. N35
GCCGGAGGGCGGCCGGCCCCCCCGCGCCTCCGCACCGCCTTCGCGCGTACAACCCCACCTGTCCGTGCGGCGGTCGAGGTTCCCGGCGGTAACGTCTCCACCTGCCTTGACTTCTCCGCCCCCGCACATCTGAATGTGCGTCAGATGTGTGTGCCGGTTGTGTACGGGATGTGCGCAGGGCGGCCGACGCGGACGAAGGGGGCCCCTGATGCCGGTGCGAAGACCTGTGATCCCGCGCCGCCTCGCCGCGGCCACCGTCTTCGGCCTGCTGCTCTCGACGGGTGCGGCGGGAGCGGCCGAATCGCCGAGCCCCGAGGTGTCCGGCGCCCGGAGCGTCACCACCGAACCGACCGTCGAGTGCCGACTCCCCGCCGGTCAGGGGGGCAAGAGCGGCCGGCAGAAGATCACGGTCAGGATCGGCCCCGCCGAGGTCGCCCCCGGCGGCACCGTCCATGTCGAGGTGGACCTCGGCCCGAGCCCCGCGACCAGCCCGCTGGAGCTGGACGACGCGCCCTTCACGGCGGGCATCGAGTTCGCGCTCTCCGGCGGCGCGGACGGCACGGTCACCGTCTTCGGCAAGCGGACCCCCGTCGACGTGCCCCTCGCCCCCGAGCGCATCCAAGTCCCTTCGTACGAAGGTGACTTCATGATGCCGCTGGACGCCCGCGGACCGGTGCGGCTCACACCCACCCGGACCCTCACCGTCACGCACGTGCTCGACCGGGACTTCGAGACCCCTTGCGCCGTACGGTCCGGGGCGGACGCGATCGGCACGGTCGACGTCAAAGGCGAACCCCGCCCCGCCGCCGGCCTCACGGCGGCCGGCCGCTCCGCGTTGCCCCGCGCCGTGGTCGGGGGGGGCGGGACGCGCTGGGCGCCGGGCGCCCCGCCGCGTGCGCTGCTGTGCGGTGAGGACGGTACGGGGTGCAGCCCGGCCAAGTTCGCCCGTACCGCGCTCGAAGTGGCCCCCGACGGGCGGCTCTCCGGAACGGTCACCCTCGCCGGCCGGGACGTGGTGCCGGCCGGCGACCACCGGCTGACGATCTTCGACGGGGCGCGGGAAGCGAGCGTCCCCCTCGGCGTAGGGGACGGGCAGCCGGCCCCTGACGACCCGGGCGAGGACCCGTCCCGGCCGGCGGACTCCTTCCCCGGCGGCACGGGCGGCACGGGTGATTCAGGCGACGGCGATCCGGCAGCCGACCCGTCGTCCCCGGCCTCCCCGGCCTCTCCGGGTACCGACCGCACTCCGTCACCGGGGCACGGGTCCGGCGGCGCTCAGGGGCAGCAGCACCTGGCCACCTACATCACCCCGGGACCGCTGGCGATGTCCCAGTCCGGGAACGCCGTCGACTTCGGACCGCTCGAACTGGGCCGACTATCGGCTGCAACCGCCGCGTTGAACACCATCACGGTCTCGGACGGCCGCGGCCGCAACATCGGCTGGTCCCTGACGGCGACCCTCACGAACCTGACCAACGGCAACGGTGGCACCATCCCGGCCGGCTCGGTCACCTGGTCCCCGTCCTGCACCGCACAGACGGGCAGCGTCGGCCGCCCGGTCGCGGGCACTCCGGGTCCGCTCGGCGCGCAGGCGACGTCCTTGTGCACGATGGGCCACCACATGCGCACCCCGATGACCGGCGGCAAGTTCAAGGCCGACGCCGAACTCTCCCTCACACTCCCGGGCTACGTCCCACCGGGGGAGTACAAGGCAACGCTGCAGCTGACGTTGCTGTGAGCAGTCAGCCCCCGGTTTCGGGAAGGGGCGGGTCGGGGAGAAAAGCCCGCCGCAGGCGCAACGACCCGCACCCCCACCGGCCCGCACTCGACACCGCACTCGACACCGGACCCGGACCCGGACCCGGACCCGACACCGAACCGGCCCTCACCGATTCAGCTCGAACCACACCACCTTCCCGGTGGACAACCGGGTAGCCCCCCAACGGCGGGCCATCCGGTTGACCAGGTAAAGCCCCCGCCCACCCTCATCCGTGGCCCGCGCCTGCCGCAGCCGCGGCAACTGCGGTACGTCGTCCACGACTTCGCACCGCAGCACGTCGGTCCGCAGGAGCCGGAGCGTTATCGGCCGGGACGCATACCGCACCGCATTGGTGACCACCTCGCTCACCAGCAACTCGACCGCATCCGTATGCGATTCGAGCCCCCACCGCTCCAGGGCCCGCCGCGCGAGGCGCCGAGCACGCGAGGGCGCGGAGTCCTCGGGCTCCAGGTACCAGTACGCGACATCGCTGGGCGCGATCCCGTCGAAGCGGGCCGCGAGCAGCGCGATGTCGTCGTCACGGTCACCGGGACCGAGCATGTCGAGCACGTCGTCGCACAGCGCCTCGAGCGGCGGCGAGTGGTCCGAGCCCGTCAACTGGGCGGTCGCGGCAAGGCGTTCCCGCAGCTGCTCGATCCCGGTCCACACATCCCGCAGCCGGGACTCGACGAGCCCGTCCGTGTACAGGAGCAGCGTCGCCCCGGCGGGAGCGTCGAGCTCCACGGCCTCGAAGTCGACCCCGCCGACCCCGATCGGCGCCCCCGCGGGCACCCGGAGCACCTCCGCACGCCCACCGATGTGCAGCAGCACCGGCGGCGGATGCCCCGCGTTGGCGATGGTGATGCGGTGCGCGACCGGGTCGTACACCGCGTACAGGCAGGTCGCCATCCGGTCGGAGCCGAGCCGCTGGGCCTGTTCGTCGAGGTGGTGCAGGACTTCCTGCGGCGGCAGATCGAGCCCCGCGAGCGTCTGCGCAGTCGTGCGCAGCTGCCCCATGATGGCCGCGCTGGTCATCGAGTGACCCATCACGTCGCCGACCACGAGCGCAACCCGGCTGCCCGGCAGGGGAATCGCGTCGTACCAGTCGCCGCCCACCCGGGCCGTCTCGGCGGCCGGCAGATAGCGGCTCGCGAGCTTCACACCCGTCGGCTGCGGCAGCGTCTCCGGCAGCATCGTGCGCTGCAGCTCATCGGCGATATACGCCTCGCGCCCGTACAGGACCGCCTTGTCGATCCCGAGCGCGGTGTGCGTCGCGAGCTGCGCCGCGACCAGCAGATCGTCCCCTTCGAACGCGGCCCGCTCGGGCCGCCGCAGGAACACCGCCGCCCCGATCACCCGCCGGCGCCCCCTGAGCGGGGCGAGGATCACCCGGCGCGCGACCGGCAACGGCCGGTCCTCACCGAGCAGTTCGGTCAGCGCGGCCCGCGAGGTCGCGGACTCCCCGAACACCGGCCGCACCCCGCGCAGCACCTCGGCGAGCGCCCCGCCGGCCTGCACCTCGCACAGTTCGGCGGCCGGTCCCGCGTCCGGCTGCAACTGGAGCACGGGCTGCAGTACGCCGTCGGTTACGGAGTCTTCCGTATCCTCGGGGGAGTCGGGTATCCGGTCGGTGCGGCGCAGCCGCAGCACCACGGGCCCGACGGGACGCTCCTCGCCGACGGGCAGCGGATCGCGCAGATAGACGAGGATCACGTCGGAGAACGTCGGCACGGTGGCCCGGCACAGACCCATCACGATCTCGTCGAGGTCCATGCCCCGGGCGATCCTGCGCGTCGCCGCGCCCACGAACCGCAGCCGGTCGCCCTCGCGGCGCGCCTTGTCGCCACCACCGCGTGCGCCGGGAACGCCACCGGAGTTGCCGGAGTTGCCGTGCGGAGCGTCCTGGTCGGCGGCGCGGCGCGCGGACGACTTGGACCCCCTCTTCGTACGGCCTGAGGACGCACCGGGGGACGTACCGGAGGAGGCGCCGGAGGACGTGCCGGCACCCGCACCCGGGCCTGTGCCCGAGGACGTGTCCGACTGGGACCCGGGCCGCGCTCCGGGGCGCGCCTCCGAGGGCGCCTGCCCCTCCGGGACCTGCGCGTGCTCGGCCCCCGACGGCTCGCCCTGAGCGGGTAATGCCATGGCCGCAGGGGTGTCCGGGGAATGCAGCACCGCCCCGCGAGGTTCCGCGGGGCCGGTCGCTCCGGCGGCCTTCGCGTGGCCGCCGTCGTGGGAGGTGGGGTGCTCCGTCACGCGTGTCGAATCCGTCCGTCCGGGGCGCCGCGTCCGGCCCCGCCGATCGAGCCGCGCGCGTGCCCTATGTCCACGTCCCTGCCGAATCTCAGTGACACTCCGTCAAGTGGTGCGCAAGCCCTGTGAGTTCCTACTTCCGGAGGACGATCCTACGTTTGCTCCCTGGGGGCGCATCAAGGGTCTCATGTGGACACACGCGCGGGCGTACGATCCCAGTCCTCGGGCAGAACCGGTCTGCGCCAGGCCGGATCCGGCCGCCACCGAGGCCAGCCGTCGCAGAACGGGGAACCCCAGGCCCGTACGACCTCGATGGCCGCACGCCCCGCCTCACGCACCGCGCGTGCCTGCCCCGCGTCCATCAGACCGGCCCGCTGGGCCTCGGCGAACTCGTCCTCGTCCCGCCAGTGCCAGCTGTGATCGGGCTGTACGGAGATGTCGAGGAAATGGTCCTCGGAGTCGACGCCGCCCGACCAACGGGCCAGCGGCTCCTCGAGGTTGACGTAGAAGTTCTTGAACCGCCAGCCCTGTTCCCAGAACAGCCAGACCGACCAGGGCGCCCCCGGACGCGCGAGCTTGAGGACCCCGGCGCCGTGCCACCGGTCGCGCACCACGGCGCGCGGCTTCGTGTAGCGGGTGGCCAGCGGCTCGTGGTGCACGGGCGTCCCGTCGGCGAGCACCGGCCGTACGCATTCGGTCCCGGGCGCCATCCACACGGCGAGCAGGTCGGCGGTGTCGGTCACGACCGTCACGGGACGGCAGATGTGGATCTGATCGCCGCCGTTCTCGCGGTAGCGCCACAGAATGTGGCTCCCGGGCGCCCAGCGCTCCACTCCGTCTGCGGTCCTGCCGTGCTCGTTCATGACCAGATATTAGGTGGCGGGATCAGCGCGGAGGCGTCATGGGCGTGTCATACGGAGCACATCCAGCGCCTCGTCCAGTTGCGCCTCCGTCAGCAACCCCTGCTCGACATACCCGGATTCGTGCACTACCTCCCGGATCGTCTTCCGCTCGGCGAGCGACTTCTTCGCCACCTTCGCCGCCTCCTCGTACCCGATGTACTTGTTGAGCGGCGTGACGACCGACGGCGAGGACTCGGCGTACTCCCGCGCCCGCTCGGCGTTGGCGGTGATCCCGTCGACGGTGCGGTCGGCGAGCAGCCGGGAGGCGTTGGCGAGCAGCCGTACCGACTCCAGGACGTTCTTGGCGAGCACCGGCAGCATCACATTGAGCTCGAAGTTCCCGGCGGCGCCCGCCACCGAGACCGTCACGTCATTGCCCTGCACCTGGGCCGCGACCATCAGGACGGCCTCGGGGATCACGGGGTTGACCTTGCCCGGCATGATCGACGAACCCGGCTGCAGATCCGGCAGGTTGATCTCCGCGAGCCCGGTACGCGGGCCCGAGGCCATCCAGCGCAGATCGTTCGCGATCTTGGTGAGGCCGACCGCGATGGTCTTCAGCTGACCGGAGGTCTCGACCAGACCGTCCCGCGCGCCCTGCGCCTCGAAGTGATCGCGCGCCTCGGTCAGCGGAAGCCCGGTCGCGTCGGCGACCTCGGCGATCACCGCGGCCGAGAAGCCCACGGGCGTGTTGATGCCCGTGCCGACCGCGGTACCGCCGAGCGGCAGCTCCGCGAGCCGGGGGAGCGAGGCCTTCAACCGCTCGACGCCGTAACGGACTTGGGCCGCGTACCCGCCGAACTCCTGGCCCAGGGTCACCGGTGTGGCGTCCATCAGATGCGTACGCCCGGACTTCACGACCTCGGCGAATTCCCCGGCCTTGCGCTCCAGGGAGGCGGCCAGGTGTTCCAGGGCGGGCATCAGGTCCCGCGTCACCGCCTCGGTCGCGGCGATGTGGATCGAGGACGGGAAGACGTCGTTGGACGACTGTGAGGCGTTCACGTGGTCGTTGGGGTGCACGTCACGGCCGAGGCGCTCGGTCGCCAGGGTCGCGATGACCTCGTTGGTGTTCATGTTGGACGAGGTGCCGGAGCCGGTCTGGAAGACGTCCACGGGGAAGTGCTCGTCCCAGCGCCCGTCCGCGACCTCGGCCGCGGCGGACTCGATGGCCTCCGCGATGTCCTTGTCGACGACGCCGAGCGAGGCGTTCACCTTGGCCGCCGCGCCCTTGATCTGCGCGAGCGCACGGATGTGGGCGCGCTCGATGCGCTGTCCGGAGACCGGGAAGTTCTCCACCGCGCGCTGCGTCTGCGCGCGCCACTTGGCGTATGCGGGGACCCGCACCTCACCCATGGAGTCGTGCTCGATCCGGTACTCGTCCGCGTCGTGCGCCATCGCCCTGCCTTCCGGTCGTCTCTGTAACCGAGAGCATCGCCCGGGTACCCCCTATTCCCGCAGCGGCCCTCTATGACGAGCCATGATCTGTCCTCCGCCTTATGTTCGAGACATGATCGGAATACTCTCCGTAGTCGTCGGAGCACTCCTTGCGACTGCGTTCACTCCACAGGGCCCATCCGGCCCCGCCGCTCAGGCCCCCGCGGCCCCCGCCGTCTACGCCCCCGACGCCTCCGACGCCGCCATCCGCGCGTACTGGACCGCGGACCGTATGCGGGAGGCCTCCCGCCACGCCCCCGGCGGCGACCGCCCCGACGGCGTCCCCTGGACCCTCGGCGCCGAGCCCGTCCGCAACGTCGGCAAGCTCTTCCTGACGATCCGGCCCAAGGAGGAGGGCGGCCCCGACCGCGACGCCTCCTGCACCGCGGCCGTCGTGAAATCCGCCAACCGCAGCGTGATCGCCACGGCCGCGCACTGTGTGCACCTCAAGGCCGCGGGCGGCTGGATGAAGCGGATGCTCTTCGTGCCCGCGTACGACAAGGGCGCGAAGCCGCACGGCAGTTACGTGGCGAAGTCCGGCGGGATCGACGGCGACTGGCAGACGGCCGAGGACCACGAGGTGGACTTCGCGTTCCTGTTCCTCGGGCCCGACGAGCAGGGCCGCCGCGTCGAGGAGGTCACCGGCGCCCGGCGCGCGGTCTTCGAGCCGGTCGCGGGCGAGAAGACGGCGCTCGGCTACCCCGTCGACAAGCCGTACGACGGCGAGTCCCTGCAGTACTGCTCGGGCCCCACCACGGCCCTCACCGACGAGCGCCTCAAGGGCGGCGAACAGCTCTCCCCGTGCCGCCTGACCCACGGCGCCAGCGGCGGCCCCTGGTACGCCCGCACCCCCGAGGGCGAGGACGTACAAGTCGCGGTCACCAGCTCCCGCCCCAAGGAGCCGGCCTTCGAGAACTCGGCCTGGGGCGCGGTGTTCACCGCGAAGGCCCGGGCGCTGTTCGAGGACGTCAGCCGCGCCGGCGTTTGAGGCGATCCGAACGAAGTCCGGAGGCGGGGGCCGGGGGCGAAGCCCCGGCCCCCCGGCCCGCCTAATTGGCGGACACGATCACCGTGAACAGGAAGAACAACCCGATCAGCAACCGCCAGGACAGGAGCGTCGGCAGCAGATTGTCCCGCCATTCAAGGGCCCGGATCTTGGTCTCCGTACCCAGAATGATGGCGTTGGCGAAGATGCCCATGATCACCACGTACTGGGCGATCGCGAAGAACTCCATATAGCTGAGCGAGGTGTCGCCGACGATCTCCCGGATCTGCGTCTGGTCGACCACCACCACGAGCAGCAGCGACACCGCGAACGAGATCGCCGTCCACGTCGAGAAGCCGAACCGCGGATTGCGCCGGTCGTCCTTCGTGTACACGAAGAGCGCCAGGAACATGATCGCGGCGATGAACAGCGACTGGAGCAGCTTGCCGGTCATCGGTCCCGCGTAACTGCGCGCGACCCCGATGTTGAAGTACATGTCCGGCGCCTTGACGTTGGGCCCCGAGAAGGGCCGTACGCCATAGGTCATCGAGTACTCGTGCTCCTGATAGCTGTACGCCGTGTAGTACGGGCTCCACCCCTCGGAAACGATCGACTGGTCGAGGCCGAGACGGTCGTACTTCCAGGGCGGGTACGAGGAGAAGTCCGGCACGATCATCTCGGGCTCGAAGGCGCTGACCGTCCACATCCTGAGCCAGATGTTCTGCTTGTCCAGCGGGTACTTGCCGTAGCTGAACTTCTGCCGCAGGGTCAGGTTGAAGTGCCAGCCGCGCACCTGCTGCCCGTTCGGCAGGTCCACCTTGTAGACCTCGTCCATCGAGTAGCCGTCGGGCGCCTCGGGGAAGGTCACCGCGCGGCTGGTCTCCGGGATGTCCTTGGTGTAGCGCTGCCACACATAGCCGTTGACCTCGACCTCCTGCGGACCCGTGAACTTCGCGCCCTGGATGAACAGTCCGGTCGGGATCAGCTTCAGACCGCTCATCACCTTCGGACCGAAGTACTGCCCGAGCACCCGCTTCGTGTCCGCGTCCGACTGCACGGCGGTGCCGACGATCGTGTTGATGTTCTTGTCGTTGTTGACGACCTGCCAGATCGTCACCGTGCCCACGATGAAGACCGCGGTGGCGGCGAGCGACATCAGCACACAGCGCTTGGTGGTGAGCAGGAACGGCCGAAGGAGCGCCGCCGCGAGGCTGAGGGCGAACAGGACGGCGCAGATCAGCACCGGCGCCCAGTTGTCGCGCTGGGTGTGGCCCGCGTCCACGTCCTCGCCGAAGTACCGGATCGCGGTGATGACCGTGGCGATCGCGGTCAGAGCGAGCAGCACCCAGTTGGCCCGCTCCAGGCGGTACGGCCAGATTCCGGTGGCGGGGGTCTCGGGCTCCTCCTCGTCGTCCCCGCCACTGCCGCTGTCCCCGTCGCCCCCGCCGCCCTTGCCGTCCCCGCCCGGGCCGTCGGCGCGCCGGCGCGCCTCCTCCTCCATGCCCGCCGTCGCCTGGGCCGTGGCCGCCGCGGCCGCGGCAGCCGTGGCGGCGGACGGTGTGGGCTCCGTACCGGGCGTCATTGATTCCGCTCCCGGCGCCGGGGGATCGATGCCCGGGTCCGGTCCGCCGGGTGAGGGGGTGGGGTCCTCGATGCTCATCTCAGACCACCGTCATCGGCCGCTGCCGCTGCCGGGACCCTGGGCAGGCGTCGCCGTGGAGGTCGGCACCGGAGGCGGCGTGAACTTGAACTCGGGGATGTCGAACGGCAGCACCTGCGCGACCACACCGAACGCGATGTTGACGAAGACATCGGCGGCGAGGAACGACATGTGCATCATCGAGAAGCCCGCGTGGATCGCGAGCCCCGCCAGGTCGCCGCGCTGACCGGCCTCCCTGATCGCCCTGTTCTCGGCCTTGAGCGCCTGGATCGTCCCTTCCAGGACGCGGTACGCCTTGGCCCGGTCGGATCCCGGAGGCCCGCCCGCGAAGCCGCCGAGCAGGTTGTCGAGGCTCGCGTTGGCCTTCAGCTCGGCCGCGGCGAGGATCTTCGGGTCCTTCTCGCCGGCGAGCACCGTACCGGCGAAGTCCGCGACATCACCCGAGCCGTTGCCGAACTTTCCGATGGTCTTCCAGGTGGCCGCGAGCTTCTTGCGCTTGCCCGCCATGTCGTACGCGGGATCGAACTCCGGCCCGGTGGGGCTGGGCTTCGGCTCGCCGCTCGCGTTGGGCTGCGCGGATGTGCTGGGCTTCGGCTTGAGCCACGCGAACGGGTCACCGGACGGCGACGGTGGCATGAACCACGGGTTGGCGGCCGGGCTCGGGGTGGCGGCGGGAGCGGCCGGCGGGGGAGTGGTCAGCGACGGCAGCGGCGGGAGCTGCGGCGGCTCCTGGCCCGACCCCGTACTGGCCGGTGAGGGGTCCTTGGGCGCGGCGGACACGGCCGAGCCGAGTGCGAGCGTTCCGCACAGAGCGGCGGACAGTGCGACGGTCAGGAACTGCTTCCGGTGCATGGGGCGGGGTCCTTCCGTACGGGCACGGGGCGCCCGATGATCACGGTGGTTCCCACCCTTGGATACGCAGTCACCCTCCGCAATCGGAAGAGTGCGGAGGGTGACCTGTTCGTGTCCGTCCGGGTGATCAGCCCTGGGCGGCCGCCCGCACCGGAATGTTCAGGATCGTCGGCGGTCCGGCCGGCTCCTGGAAGAAGTCATGCCCCTTGTCGTCCACCACGATGAACGCCGGGAAGTCCTCGACCTCGATCTTCCATACGGCTTCCATGCCGAGCTCCTCGTACTCGACGACCTCGACCTTCTTGATGCAGTCCTGCGCCAGACGTGCGGCCGGACCGCCGATCGAGCCGAGGTAGAAGCCGCCGTGGGCGTCGCACGCGTCGGTGACCTGCTTGGACCGGTTGCCCTTGGCGAGCATCACCTTGGAGCCGCCCGCGGCCTGGAACTGCTCCACGTAGGAGTCCATACGCCCGGCCGTGGTCGGCCCGAACGAACCGGAGGCGTAGCCCTCGGGCGTCTTGGCCGGACCGGCGTAGTACACCGGGTGGTCCTTGAGGTACTGCGGCATCTCCTCGCCCGCGTCGAGCCGCTCCTTGATCTTGGCGTGCGCGATGTCGCGCGCCACGACCAGCGGGCCGGTCAGCGAGAGCCGGGTCTTGACCGGGTACTTGGTGAGCTCGGCGAGGATCTCGTCCATCGGCTGGTTGAGGTCGATCTTGACGACGTCGCCCTCTTCGAGGTGCTCATCCGTCGTGTCCGGCAGGAAGCGCGCCGGGTCCTTCTCCAGCTCCTCCAGGAACACGCCCTCGGCCGTGATCTTCGCCTGCGCCTGGCGGTCCGCCGAGCAGGACACCGCGATCGCGACCGGGCAGGACGCGCCGTGCCGCGGCAGGCGCACCACGCGTACGTCGTGGCAGAAGTACTTGCCGCCGAACTGGGCGCCGATCCCGAGCTTCTGCGTCAGCTCGAAGACCTTCTCCTCCAGGTCCTTGTCCCGGAATCCGTGCCCCAACTCCGAGCCCTCGGAGGGCAGTTCGTCCAGGTAGTGCGCGGAGGCGTACTTGGCGGTCTTCAGGGCGTGCTCGGCGCTCGTGCCGCCGACGACGATCGCCAGGTGGTACGGCGGGCAGGCGGCCGTGCCGAGCGAGCGGATCTTCTCCTCGAGGAACTTCATCATGGAGGACTCGTTCAGGACGGCCTTCGTCTCCTGGTAGAGGAAGGACTTGTTGGCCGAGCCGCCGCCCTTGGCCATGAAGAGGAACTTGTACGCGCCGCCGTCGGTCGCATAGAGCTCGATCTGCGCCGGGAGGTTGGAGCCGGTGTTCTTCTCCTCCCACATGGTGACCGGGGCCATCTGCGAGTAGCGCAGGTTCAGGTTCTGGTACGCGTCGTAGATGCCGCGCGACAGGGCCGCCTCGTCACCGCCCTCGGTCAGCACGTTCTGGCCGCGCTTGCCCATGACGATCGCCGTGCCGGTGTCCTGGCACATGGGCAGCACGCCGGCGGCCGCGATGTTGGCGTTCTTGAGCAGGTCGAGCGCGACGAACTTGTCGTTGCCGCTCGCCTCGGGGTCGTCGATGATCCGGCGCAGCTGGGCGAGGTGCGCGGGCCGCAGGTAGTGCTGGATGTCGTGGATCGCCTCTTCGGCGAGCTTGCGCAGCGCCTCCGGCTCGACCTTGAGGAAGGTCCGGCCGTCCGGCCCCTCGACGGTCGAGACACCCTCCGAGGTCACCAGGCGGTACGGGGTGGTGTCCTCACCGGTGGGCAGCAGATCGGTGTACGCGAACTCCGGCATCCTGGGCCATTCCTCTACTTCGGCAGTCAGCGCTTGACGTCCTGTTGGCAAGCACCCTTAAGGGTAGGACCCGGGACCGCCCCTGAACTTGTGAGGTAAGGCTCAGTTGGCGGGTTCACGGGGTAGTCGCGATCTATCGCGTTTCGTATGCTGCTGTGTGTGGACCTCGAAAAGCACCCCAAGCCGAAGCCGGACCTCACCGAGCCGGCCGTCGCCGACGCCCCGCCCGCACCCGTGGGCCTGCGCGCCTCGGACGCGGACCGCGACCGTACCGCCGAGATCCTCGCGGCCGCGCTCGCCGAGGGCCGGCTCACCGCGGAGGAGCACTCCGAGCGGATCGACGGGGTGTATCAGGCCAAGACCGTGGCCGAGCTGGAGCCGTATGTCGCGGACCTGCCCGGCGCGCATCAGTCGCGCCCCGCCGCCCCCGTCGGCGACCAGCCGACCCCGGGCGCCGTGCCCACCACCGCCGACGAGAACCTCGTCGCGGTCTTCAGCTCCACCACCCGCAAGGGCCGCTGGCGCGTGGGCCGCAGGACCCATGCTTACGCGGTCTTCGGCAACGTCGAGATCGACCTCACCGAGGCGATCTTCGAGTACCGGCAGGTGGTCATCAAGGCCGTCTCCGTCTTCGGCAACGTGGAGGTCCGCGTACCGGAGAACGTCTCGCTGCGCGGCAGCGGCAGCGGCGTCTTCGGCAACTTCGAGGTCGAGGCCCTGGACGCCGGCGACTCCGACGCCCCCGTGGTCTTCGTCGACGGCTATGCGGTGCTCGGCAACATCGAGGCCAGGCCCAAGCGCGGCAAGTTCATCGAGGACCTGCACAAGTACGTGGGGCGCTCGGTGGCCCGGCATGTGCGCAAGCACCTCAACTGACGTCTCGCTGACCGGAAACCGACGTCTCCCTGACCGGACGGCATCGGAACTCAGTGCATAGGCCCGCGCACAGCGGGTAGGGCTGCTGCATCGTCACTCGCTTGCGAATCCGTCGTCAGGAGTAGACCGTGCTGCACCCTCCGCATCAGTCCCTTCCGGTCACCGCGATCCCTGCGATCCCGACTCAGAGGGTGCCGACGCGAGATTCGGAAGTCCCCTGGCACACCGAGGCGGTGTGCAGGCGTGACGAGGCAGGGCTGTTCTTCGCCCCGTCCAAGGAGCCCACGGCCGCGCGCCTTTCGCGCGAACAGGCGGCGAAACGGGTGTGCGCCCGCTGCCCCGTGATGGTCGAGTGCCGCGAGCACGCCCTGCTCCAGCCCGAGCCGTACGGGGTGTGGGGCGGCCTCACCGCCGCCGAACGCCGCGTGGTCCTGGCCCGCCGCCGGCGCCGCGACGTGGAACTCCAGAAGTCGGTCCACTCGGTCAACCGGATAGCTGCGGCCGGGTAGTTCACGCGCCTACGGGAAGGGGCGCCCCTTGTGCGCGGGGGCGCCCCGTTCCGTATGGACGTGCTTACCGCGCGCGGTCGAAGTCCACCGCGCTGTACGCGCGCAGCTTCGACAGGCGGTGCTCCGAGTCGATCTGGCGGATCGTGCCGGACTTCGAGCGCATGACGAGCGACGAGGTCGTCGCCGTCTCGGAGCGGTAGCGCACTCCGCGAAGGAGCTCACCGTCGGTGATGCCGGTCGCGACGAAGAAGACGTTCTCGCCCGAGACCAGGTCATTGGTGGACAGGACCCGGTCCAGGTCGTGCCCGGCGTCGAGCGCCCGCTGGCGCTCCGCGTCGTCCTTCGGCCAGAGCTTGCCCTGGATCACACCGCCGAGGCACTTGATGGCGCAGGCCGAGATGATGCCTTCCGGCGTACCGCCGATGCCGAGCAGGAGATCGACGCCCGTGCCCTCGCGCACCGCGAGGATCGAACCGGCCACGTCGCCGTCCGAGATCAGCTTGATCCGGGCGCCGGTCTCGCGGATCTCCTTGATGATCCCCTCGTGCCGGGGGCGGTCCAGGATGACCACGGTGACGTCCTCGGGCGAGGCCTTCTTGGCCTTCGCGACACGGCGGATGTTCACCGACACGGGAGCGTCGATGTCGACGTAGTCGGCGGCCTCGGGACCCGTGACCAGCTTGTCCATGTAGAACACGGCCGACGGGTCGAACATCGTGCCGCGGTCCGCGGCGGCGAGGACGGCCACGGCGTTCGGCATGCCCTTGGCGGTCAGCGTGGTGCCGTCGATCGGGTCCACGGCGATATCGACCTCGGCGCCGGTGCCGTCACCGACCCGCTCGCCGTTGTAGAGCATCGGCGCTTCGTCCTTCTCGCCCTCGCCGATGACGACCACGCCGTTCATCGAGACGGTCGAGACCAGGGTCCGCATGGCGCGCACGGCCGCGCCGTCCGCGCCGTTCTTGTCGCCGCGTCCGACCCAGCGGCCCGCGGCCATGGCCGCGGCTTCGGTGACCCGGACGAGCTCCAGGGCGAGGTTGCGATCGGGAGCTTCGGAGGGAACCACGAGCTCGGAAGGGAAGTGGTGTTGCTGCTCGGTCATCGGAGCGAACCTCTCTTGGGAACGGCGACGGCCGGATGAGGGTGTACCTCAGGACTGTATCGCCAGGTCGACAAAATGAGCAGAGGGGGTCACGTCTGAGCGGACCCCGGGGCCCTGTCGGGGCGTACCACCGCACCTGCGAACATGGGGGACGTGGCAGGCAGCAGCGCAGGCAAGACGAAAACGGTCCGGGACATGGTCCTGTCGATGGCGGTCATCGGAGCCGTCGTCGCGGTGATCTACATCTTCATCCCGCACGACGAATCGGCGACCCCGGTCAAGTCGGTCGACTACACGGTCGAGCTCTCCACGGCGTCCCGCGCGGCGTCGTACCCGGTCCTGGCCCCCAAGGGCCTGGACAAGGACTGGAAGGCGACCTCGGTGCGCTACCGCGGCGCCGACGACGAGCACTGGCACCTGGGCTTCCACGGGCCGGACGGCAAGTACGTCGCGGTCGAGCAGACCACGGGCAAGCCGGGTCCGTTCATCGCGGACAAGAGCCAGGACGCCAAGGACACCGGGAAGACCGAGCGCATCGGCGGCAAGGACTGGAAGCGGTACGAGGGTGACGAATACGACGCCCTCGTGCTCCAGGAGGACGGGGCGACCACGGTCGTCACCGGCAGCGGTTCCCTGGCGCGGCTGACGGAGGTCGCGGGCTCCCTGCGGCCCGCGCCCGCGGACAAGGCCTGATTTCCGGCCCCGTCTGTGAAGCGGATCACTCCGTTCCACTCTTGGTTGAAAGTTAAACGTCATGGGCTTATGGTCGTAGACGTCGGCCCGATCGATGATCGATCAAACCGGCGCCCCCCACCTCCGTACGCCCGAAAAGGTTGCCTCGCATGACCCTCGCACTCGACGCCGCCGCTCAGGACCTCCTCTTCCGCGAGGCCCGCACCGCCAACACGTTCACCGACGAGCCGGTGACGGAGGAGCAGGTCCAGGCGATCTACGACCTGGTGAAGTACGGCCCGACCGCCTTCAACCAGTCGCCGCTGCGCATCACCCTGGTCCGCTCCGCCGAGGCCCGTGAGCGCCTGGTCCAGCACATGGCCGAGGGCAACCAGCCGAAGACCGCCGCCGCCCCGCTGGTCGCGATCCTGGCCGCGGACAACGAGTTCCACCAGGAGCTCCCGGCGCTGCTTCCGCACTTCCCGCAGGCCGCGGACCTGTTCTTCACCGAGCGCCCGGTCCGTGAGGGCTCCGCGCTGCTGAACGCCGCGCTGCAGGCCGCGTACTTCATCGTCGGCGTCCGCGCCGCGGGTCTGGCCGCCGGACCGATGACCGGGTTCGACTTCGCGGGCGTCCAGAAGGAGTTCCTGGACGACGACCACACCCCGGTGATGGTCGTCAACATCGGCAAGCCGGGCGAGGACGCGTGGTTCCCGCGCTCCCCGCGTCTGGCGTACGAGGACGTCATCACGACGGTCTGAGCCGCCTCACTTCCGTATACGCGAAAGCCCCCCGTCTGTCATCGGGGGGTTTCGCGTGTGGTGGGCTGGGGGGGGCGGAAAGGAGGCCTCAGGAACCCCGGGGGTACCGGGGGCTTTCGCGTACGCGCCCGAGACCTACTCCTCGTCCTCCTCGGAGCCTTGCTCGCCTGCCAGCGCCGCATCCAACCGCGCCCGTGCCCCGTCCAGCCACCGCCGGCACACCTTCGCGAGCTCCTCGCCGCGCTCCCACAGGGCGAGCGACTCCTCGAGCGTCGCGCCGCCGGCCTCCAGCCTGCGGACCACGTCGACGAGTTCGTCGCGGGCCTGTTCGTACCCCAGGGCCTCTTCCGTCACGCTCATGCCCCGTTCTCCTCATCGTTCGTGCCAGTGTCCGCGCCGGTGTCGTGTCCGTCGCTGTCTTGTACGTCGCCGTCCCGTACGTCGCCGTCCCGTACGCCGCCGTCCCGTACGCCGCCGTCGGTCCGCGTGACCGTGAACTCCCCGTCGGCGACCCGCGCCCGCAGCGCCTCGCCCGCGCCGACCCCACCCGCGGCCCGCACCACCGAACCGTCCCCGCGCTGCAGCACCGCGTACCCGCGCTGCAGGGTGGCCGCGGGGGAGAGGGCCACCACGCGGGCCCGGGTGTGGGTGAGCTCGGAGTCGGCGCGGTCGAGCAGATGGCCCAGGGTGCGCCGGCTGCGGTCGAGGAGCTGATCGATCTGCTGCTCGCGCTCGTCGACCATCCGGTGCGGATGCTCCATCGAGGGCCGGGACATCGCGACGGCGAGCCCGCGCTCCTCGCGGTCGAGCAGATTGTCGACCGCCCGCCGCGCGCGCTCGCGCATCAACTGCACCCGGTCGAGCTCCTCGCCGACATCCGGGACGACCTTCTTCGCCGCGTCCGTCGGGGTGGAGGCCCTGAGGTCGGCCACGAGGTCGAGCAGCGGCGAGTCAGGTTCGTGCCCGATCGCCGAGACCACCGGCGTACGGCAGGCCGCGACAGCCCGGATGAGCTGCTCGTCGGAGAACGGCAGCAGATCCTCCACGCTGCCGCCGCCGCGCGCCACGATGATCACGTCCACGGCGTCGAGCTCGTCGAGCTCCTTGACCGCCTGCACCACCTGAGGCACCGCGTGCACGCCCTGCACGGCCACGTTCCGTACCTCGAAACGGACGGCCGGCCAGCGATGCCGCGCGTTCTCCAGCACATCCCGCTCGGCCGCCGAAGCCCGGCCGGTGACCAGGCCGATCATCTGCGGCAGGAACGGCAGCCGCCGCTTGCGCTCGGAGGCGAAGAGCCCTTCCGAGGCCAGTGCCTTCTTCAACTGCTCCAGTCTGGCGAGCAGTTCACCCACGCCGACCGGCTTTATCTCGGTGGCCCGCAGGGAGAGCTGCCCCCGCGGCGCGTACCACTCGGGCTTCGCGAGCACCACGACCCGCGCGCCCTCGGAGACCACATCGGCCACCGCGTCGAAGACGCCGCGGAAGCAGGTGACGCTGACGGAGATGTCGTACGAGGGATCGCGCAGCGTCAGGAACACCACGCCGGCGCCGGGCCGCCGCGACAGCTGGGTGATCTGCCCCTCGACCCACACCGCGCCGAGCCGGTCGATCCACCCCCCGATGAGCCGCGAGACCTCACCCACGGGCAGGGGCGCATCGGCGGATGTGTTGAGAGCCATGCGTAGGAGGGTAGTGGCGCGCACCGACATCGCGGCCGGTCAACTCGTGGGTCAGGCCGCGGGCTCCTCGGTCCGCCGCCCGCGCTGCACCACAAGCACCACAAGGCCGACCACCAGCCAGCAGGCCCCCACGATCTGTGCCGCCCGCGAGGCCTCCACGATCACCGCGATCGCGATCACCGCGCCGAGCGCCGGCACCAGCCAGTGCCGCCACCAGCTGACCTCACCGCCCAGCTTGCGGACGCCGAACCAGGCGATCACCGAGGCGTGCAGCATCGTGAAGGCGACCAGGGCGCCGATGTCCACGACCGAGACCAGATGGTCCATCCCGTCGTCCCGCGACGCCGCCCACACCGCCGCGACCAGCGTGATCACCGCGGCGATCGACAGCGCGACCCGCGGCACCCCGGAATCCGTACGGGAGAGAAGTCTCGGCAGCCGCCGGTCCCGGCCCATCGCGAACAGCAGCCGCCCCGCCGCGGCCTGTCCGGCCAGCGCCGCGAAGGCCGCACCGATCGCCTTGCTGACGGCCACCAGATCGTGCAGCCAGGTGCCGACCGACACGTCCACCGCGTCGTAGAAGGCGGACCCCTGCTTCTCCGGGTTCGCGGCGAGCTCCGCTGAAGACATCGGTTCGAGCAGCGCGACCAGATACGTCTGCGCGATGAAAAGGAAACCCGCGAGCGCCAGACAGAAGAGGACTGCCCGCGCCACCTTCGCCGATCCGCCCGTGACCTCCTCGGCGAACGACGCGATCGCGTCGAAGCCGAGATACGAGAGCACCGCGATCGACACGGCCCCCAGGACGGCCGAGAGCGCGAAGGTCCCGTCGCCCGTGAGCGGCGACAGCCAGTCGCGCTGGGCTCCGTCGCGTACGAGCACGACGACCGCCGAGACCATGAAGACAAGGAGCACCACGATCTCCATGGCGAGCACCAGGAATCCGGCCTTCGCGGCGGTCCGCACGCCCGTCAGGTTCAGCGCTGTCGTGACCACCACGGCGAGCGCGGTCCACACCCACCGCGACACATCCGGCACCAGCGCGTTCATCGCGATCCCGCAGAACAGATACGCCACGGCCGGGATCAGCAGATAGTCCAGCATCGCCATCCAACCGGCGATGAACCCGGGCCCGCGCCCGAGCGCCGCCCGCGCGTACGCGAACACCGAGCCCGCCTGCGGGACGACCCGCACCATCTGCGCATAGCTGTACGCGGTGAAGGCCATCGCGATCGTCGCCACGATGTAGACCAGCGCGACCGCGCCGTGCGACTTGGCGTCGAGGGCGCCGAAGACACCCACGGGGGCCATCGGGGCGATGAAGAGCATGCCGTAGACGACCAGGTCCCGGAAGCCGAGAGTCCGGCGCAGCCCATCGTGCTCGCCGGGCGGGTTCTGACTGGGCTCTGCGGACATCATGGGCCTCCTGGTCAACTCAAGCCCCAGTCTCCCCAAGGTGGGGATCTTTGACCTGTTGAGCACGGCCTTACGATGGGGTACATGACTGCAACGAGCCCCGCCCGACGTGTCCTGCTCGCCGCTCCCCGTGGCTATTGCGCGGGCGTGGACCGCGCCGTGATCGCCGTCGAGAAGGCCCTGGAGCAGTACGGGGCGCCGGTCTACGTACGCCACGAGATCGTGCACAACAAGTACGTGGTGCAGACCCTGGAGCGGAAGGGCGCCATCTTCGTCGAGCGGACGGAGGAGGTCCCGCCGGGCAACATCGTGATGTTCTCCGCACACGGCGTCGCCCCGACCGTCCACGAGGAGGCCAGGACCGGCCGCCTCGCCACGATCGACGCGACCTGCCCGCTGGTCACCAAGGTCCACAAGGAAGCCATCCGGTTCGCCGACGAGGACTACGACATCCTCCTGATCGGGCACGAAGGCCACGAAGAGGTCATCGGCACCTCCGGCGAGGCCCCGGACCACATCCAGCTGGTCGACGGCCCGAAGGACGTCGAGAAGGTCGAGGTCCGCGACCCGTCCAAGGTCGTCTGGCTCTCCCAGACCACGCTCTCCGTCGACGAGACGATGGAGACGGTCGACGCCCTGAAGACCAAGTTCCCCGGTCTGATCTCGCCCCCGTCGGACGACATCTGCTACGCGACGCAGAACCGTCAGCTCGCGGTCAAGCAGATGGGCGCCGAAGCGGACCTCGTGATCGTGGTCGGCTCGCGCAACTCGTCCAACTCCAAGCGCCTGGTCGAGGTCGCCCTGCAGGCCGGCGCTGCCGCCTCGTATCTCGTCGACTTCGCTTCGGAGATCGAGGAGAAGTGGCTGGACGGCGTCTCCACGGTCGGCGTCACCTCCGGCGCCTCCGTTCCCGAGGTCCTGGTCGACGAGGTCCTGGAGTGGCTGGCCCAGCGCGGCTACGAGGACGTGGAGACGGTCAAGGCGGCCGAGGAATCCATCGTCTTCTCGCTGCCCAAGGAGCTGCGGCGGGATCTGCGGGCGGAGGCCGGCGAGCTCTAGGGCTCTAGGGTCGGCCCGCTTCGCGTGCCGGCCTTCTGTGCGGCGGGCGGTGCGCGGCAGCGCGCAGGGCCCGCCGCCGGTTCATGTCGCGGATCTTGCGGACCGTCGAGATCAGGCCCGCGACGAGCGTGCCGCCGTAGAGCCAGCCCGCGTTGAGCGCGAGCGCCGTGATCAGGCCCATCAGCTGACCGCCGAGACCGCCGTTGCCGCCCGCGATGGGCAGCAGCCCCAGGGCGAAGGCGATCGGTACGGCGACGGGTGCGGTCACCAGGTCCGCCGGCCGTACCCAGCACGCGGCCAGCGCGCTGACCAGCAGGAAGAAGCAGCCGTACAGCGCGACCGACCCGTCGAAGAGCAGCCGGTCCACACAGGCGACGAAGAGCAGCACCACCGTGGCCCCGAGCCCGGCCCCGAGCCCGGTCAGGCGCGGGTTCGGCATGGTGCGCACGGCGAGATAGCTCCGGCGCACCACCTGGACTCCGCCGCGTACCGCCTGGACTCCGCCGCGCACCGCACGGGCGGCGGGCGGTCCGGCCGGCACCGGCCGCAGAGCGCTGCCGCGCCGCGGTCCTGGCATGGCCTCGGGGGCCTGCGCCTGGGGCGGCAGAGGGGCGGGGCGAGGCTGCGTGTCACGGGCGGGCCGAGTGCTGTGTTGCTCCACCGATCCAACGTAGGCAGGCCTTCGCGGCATTACGGGCATGGGACACGCGCTTTTGGCACGGCTTGGCGTTGCGTTCGGATGACCCCGTCCTGGGCGTGGGCGTGGGCCTCGTCGTCCAGGCGTGGGGCCTCGTGGTCTAAAGGCGTGGTCCTCGTGGTCTAGGCGTGGTCCTCGTGCGCCGCCATGGCGGCGCCCACGATCCCCGCGTTGTTGAGCAGCTCGGCCGGCACCAGCTCCGCCTTGATCCCCTCGATCAACGGCAGGAACTTCGCGGACTTCCGGCTCACACCGCCGCCGATGATGAACAGCTCCGGCGAGAACAGCATCTCCAGGTGCGCCAGATACTTCTGCACCCGCCGGGCCCAGTGCTCCCAGGTCAGCTGTTCGTCGTCACGCGCCTTCGTGGACGCCCGCTTCTCGGCGTCGTGCCCGTGCAGCTCCAGGTGCCCCAGCTCCGTATTGGGCACGAGGCGTCCGTCGACGAAGAGCGCGCTGCCGATCCCCGTACCGAATGTCAGCAGCATCACGGTCCCGCCGCGGCCCTTGCCCGCGCCGACCCGCATCTCGGCCAGACCGGCCGCGTCCGCGTCATTGAGCACGGTCACCGGCAGACCCCCGATGGCCCCGCTCAGCAGCTCGCGCGCATCGACGTCGACCCAGCCCTTGTCCACATTGGCGGCCGTACGAATCGTGGAGCCGCCCGTGACGACCCCGGGGAATGTCACACCGACCGGCCCCGACCAGCCGAAATGCTCGACGACCTCTCTGACGCACCCGGCCACGGCCTCGGGCGTCGCCGGATGCGGTGTCAGGACCTTGTGCCGGGGCTGCGCCAGGTCCCCGCGCGCCAGATCGACCGGGGCGCCCTTGATCCCGGACCCGCCGATGTCCACACCGAAGATCTCTGTCTCCATTCCTCCACGTTACGTCGGACCACGGACGGTCACGTCCGGAGCGCCGAGAACGCCCGTCCCAGCGCCGAGAACGGCCGTCCCGGCGCCCGGACCGCCCGTTCCGCAGCGTCCGGACCGCCCGCCTTGACAGCCGGGACCGCACCCACCCCGCGGCGGCCCTAAACTGGTGTGTCGGCCCGCCCGCGAGGGCTGCCTGTGTAGCCCTCACTCATCACCCATTACGTACGTACGGGAAGTCGGTCAAACGTGTCGCTCACGATCGGAATCGTCGGTCTGCCCAACGTCGGCAAGTCGACCCTGTTCAACGCCCTGACCAAGAACGACGTCCTCGCGGCCAACTACCCGTTCGCGACGATCGAGCCCAACGTCGGTGTGGTCGGTGTGCCCGACGAGCGGCTCACCAAGCTCGCCGAGATCTTCGGTTCGCAGAAGATCCTGCCGGCGACGGTCGACTTCGTGGACATCGCGGGCATCGTGCGCGGCGCCTCGGAGGGCGAGGGCCTGGGCAACAAGTTCCTCGCGAACATCCGTGAGTCCGACGCGATCTGCCAGGTCATCCGCGCTTTCAAGGACGAGAACGTCGTGCACGTCGACGGCAAGGTCTCGCCCAAGGACGACATCGAGACGATCAACACCGAGCTGATCCTCGCCGACCTCCAGTCCGTCGAGAAGCAGATCCCCCGTCTCCAGAAGGAGTCCCGTCTCCAGAAGGAGAAGGTCCTGGTCCTGGCGGCGGTCGAGAAGGCCCAGAAGATCCTCGAATCCGGCGAGACGCTGTTCTCCGCCGGCATCACCAAGGGCACCGAGCAGGGCGACCTGCTGCACGAGCTCCACCTCCTCACCACCAAGCCCTTCCTCTACGTCTTCAACGTCGACGAGGACGAACTGGTCGACGAGGACTTCAAGAACGAGCAGCGCGCCCTGGTCGCCCCCGCCGAGGCGATCTTCCTCAACGCCAAGATCGAGTCCGAGCTCATCGAGCTCGAGGACGACGAGGCCCTCGAACTCCTCCAGTCCATGGGTCAGGAAGAGCCCGGCCTCGCCACCCTCGGCCGCGTCGGCTTCGCCACCCTGGGCCTCCAGACCTACCTCACGGCAGGCCCCAAGGAGTCCCGCGCCTGGACCATCCCGCAGGGCGCCACGGCCCCCGAGGCGGCCGGCGTCATCCACACGGACTTCCAGAAGGGCTTCATCAAGGCCGAGGTCATCTCCTTCGACGACCTCGTCGAAATGGGTTCGGTGGCCGAGGCCCGCGCCAAGGGGAAGGCGCGCATGGAGGGCAAGGAGTATGTGATGCAGGACGGGGATGTGGTGGAGTTCCGCTTCAATGTATAGGCCACGCGTTAGCGCGAATCCGGTGAACTAGTCAAGTTCGCAGGTCAGATGGGGTCGGCTCGGTTTCGGGGCGGCCCCGTTCGCGTACCCGTGGCTGGATGCTGACTGGATGAACTGACGGATCGTCATCACCTGTCATCATCCGTCGTCGTGCGTCGTTCTCTTTACCGCGGCTGGATGGTGGCTGGGTGGGCTGAACGGCGAGTCAGTTGGGGAGCGTCGGCGGTCTGTGTGCCGCGCGTGAAGTGGTCGAACTCTCCGGCCAGGACGCCGCGTGCGAAGGCGTCCCACTTCTTGCGTGTCGTGGTGACGACGGTGTCGGGGGCTAATGTCTCGAACAGGAAGACCAAATCGTCGTCACCGTAGGTGATTTCGATCCGGGGGTGGGGGCGATGACGTTCCGCTTGATCGCTGTGAGGAGCGTGGCGAAGGCAGCTGGGGTGGTGCTGACTATGGTCTCTTGGGGATTGGCGGACTCGGTCAAGAGGATGCCGTTCGGTGCCTCGGCGACGTGCAGGCAGGCTTCGCCTTCGCCGCAGTAGGACGACTTCTGCCAGTGATGGGTGGGCACTTCGGCTCCTTCACAGGTCGTGGACGATGGAGTGGATCAGGTCTCGCGAAGCGCTGGGGGGCAGGGTCCTGTCCTGCGTGCGGGCCATGAGCAGGCGGTACTTGGCGAGTTGGGCCTCTGCGGAGATGAGGGCGGCGCCATGTGATTGATCGAGGTGCACGGTGTCGAGCTGGGGCACCGGTCCTTCGGCGTAGAGGATCGACTGCCCGGATCCCGGATGGGCGCCCGCCGAGAACGGGATCACTCGCACCTGGACGTCGTCCCGCTCGCTGATTTCCAGGATGTGCTGCAACTGGCGCTTGGTGACCGCGACCCCGCCGAACTGCACACGCAGCGCCGCCTCGTGAATGATCGCCTCATACGGGACGGACCGTTCGCCGAAGAGCACGACTTGCCGCTTGATGCGGAACGAGAGTCGGTGCTCTACCTCGGGCGGTGACAGGTCGGGGACGACTTGGCGGAAGACCTCCCGGGCGTGGTCGTGGATCTGTAGGAGCCCAGGGATGTGTGCGGTGATTCCTGCCCTCAGGCGCTTCGACGAGGACGCGTTCCCCAACCTGGCCGAAGTCGACCTGATCGCAAGGCACATGGCGCCGCAGTACCGACTGACGGTCTACCTTCAGGCGGCGGTGGGCCTACGGATCAGCGAAACCCTCGCCTTCTCCCTCGACTGCGTACGCGAGGACTTCATCCGGATCCGCCTGCAGGTCAGCGCCAAGGCGCACCGGCAGGACTGCCGCGCCAGCTTCGTGCCACTCAAGCACCGGGCAGGGGGGGTACCGGGACATCCCGACCCCGGCGTTCCTGACCGCCGAGATCTCCACCCACCTCAAGCGCTGGGGCACCTACCCAAGCGCCGGGCATGAGGTGCCGGTCGTGCCGCGTGAGCGCGGCAAGGACACCATGCCCACCGCCTCCACCTACGGCTATCACTGGCGCAAAACCCTGACCGCCGCAGACCTCAACACCCCAGCGAGGAAGCCGAGATACACACCGCACAGCCTGCGCCACTTCTTCGCCTCTACCGCCCTCGCCAACGGCATCCCGATCCATGAGGTCTCCCGCTGGCTCGGCCACAGATCGATCAAGACCACCGTCGACACGTACGGGCGCCTCGTGCCACAGGCGTGGGACCGCTGCCGCATGGTGATGCAGGACGCGCTACGTCCCGTGCGAGTGGCAGGCACGTAGGGCCGCGCGAGCAGTGCAGTAGACGGTCGGCGACAAGCAGCGGATTCATACCGGTCCCCGGATACCTGGTTCAAGGACAGCTACGGCGGTGGAACGACGAACGGTTGGGGCAGGGAGTGCGCTGCCAGGAGGTCTTCGAATGGAGTGGACCCGCGCCCAGAGCTGGTTGCGGCTGCGGTTGCGCTGTGTTGCCCGTGGTATGAACAGACCTTTGGGGACTAGCGGTTGGCCTCATCGGCCCTCAATTCGATGCTAATAATGGTGAGTTGATCAACTCCTTCACGCCCGGAGACTCCGCTGCGGCGAATTGGGCGCGGCGTCGATGGCTGCGTTCCACCGCTTTGCGGTCAGGGTCCACGCAATCCCCTCGTGCTACACCTCGGTTAGCTGACTCCACCCGCGCCAGCCCTCCCGGGGGACGGTGTGGACTTGCCCAAGGGATGGAAAAAGTACCTGTTCAGAGTGGGTTCGGGGTGGCTCTTTGTGGCTCACGCCACATTGACGCGTGGACTCGCTCCGGCGTTAACTCGCCCTACCTGTAAAGGTCATGTGTCTCAGGGGTGGGGAAAGCATGTGGGGTGGGGGGATATTTGTGCGTGCCGAGGCGGCCTGGTAGCCCTGTTTCCCGCTGCCCGAATCCGGCCGAGAGGCCTGTGGGCCTTACCCGCGTCAGTCGGATGCCGGGCGATGTGGAATGTTCTGAATCTGCCCGGGCGCGACAACGTCGTAGCCCATCTTCCGCTGGAGTGCGGGCTGTAGGGCACGAACGCAAGACTTCGCATTGTTGGCGCCGTCCATCCCTGTCGCCTTGTCCCGTCGTACGACACTCCATGCCCCGCCCAGGGTGATCTCGCGGGCGGCTTCACGCGAAACGGCTTCCAGTATGTCCACGCTCCAGTCCCTGCCCACCGGCCTGAAGGTCGCGTACACAGGGGGCCTTTCATGAAGTCCCGAAGAGGGCGCATTTCCCGCGTGTGCGGTTCGCTGACGGCTCTGGCGATCACTGTGCTGGCTCTCCAGGCGACGCCGCCCATGACGGAACCGGCGCGTGCCGCTGAGAGCGCCGGGCAGACTCCGTCCGAGTCCGCCCTCGCCCAGGCCGAAGCGTCTGGCGAGCAGGTGGAGGTCATCGGTGAACGTACGGAGCGGGAAACGGTGTTCGCCAATCCTGATGGTGAGACGTTCACGCTCAAGAAGTCGATCGTCCCGGTTCGAGTGGCCACCTCCGATGGCGGTTGGACCACCCCGGACGCCACACTCATCAGGCGTGCCGACGGCTCGGTCGTCCCCAAGGCCTCGGCCGCGGACGTCGTGTTCTCGGGTGGCGGCGCCGGCAGCGATCTGGTGACCATCGGCGAGCATGGCCGATCGGTGACCATGGGCTGGCCGGGCAAGCTGCCCGCACCCAAGCTGGACGGCCCACGTGCCGTCTACGAGAACGTGCGCCCTGACGTCAACCTCATTTTGACCGCGACGACCGAGGGCTTCCGGCAGGTTCTGGAGGTCGAGACGCTCGAAGCCGCTGCCGATCCCGGTTTGCGGAGCATTGAGTACGCACTCGACACGGACGGGCTGGCGGTGCGGTCGGGTGCCGCGGGCAGCATGGAGGCGGTCGACGCCAACGGCCAGGTGGTGTTCCGCTCGCCGAGTGCGCAGATGTGGAACTCTGCGGGTGCCCGATCGGACGCCGGTCCGACGCCCCAGGCCAGCGGAGCGCGGGCCTTGGGGGCCGGTGCGGCTGATGCCGGTGACCCGGTTGCGGTTGCTCCTCCGCAGGAGGGTGAACCGCTGGGCGGTCCCAGTGCCGGTGACGAGTCGGCCGTGATGGATGTCGATCTCGACGAGGACTCCGTCAAGGTGACCCCGGACGCCGAGCTCGTCGCGCAGACCGCCGAGTCCGAACTGCCGCTCTACATCGATCCGTCAGTCGAGCTCAACGAGTCCGAGCGTACGGTTCTGTCCTCGGACGGGGACGTGTTCTACAACTTCTCCGGCGGTACCAACGGCATGAGCGTCGGCAAGTGCGGTACAGCGGTGATCGGCGGTGTGTCGTACTACTGCGGCAACGGCTATGTGAACCGGATGTACTTCGAGTTCGCGCCGGACAAGCTCAAGGGCAAGCACGTCCTGGACGCCACGTTCTCCGTGACGGAGACCTGGTCGTTCTCGTGCGATGCGCGGTGGGTCGATCTGGAGCGCACCAACAACATCTCCTCCTCCACCAAGTGGCCGGGCCCCACGAAGCTGGACCAGATGGGCGACCGTCACGTGTCAGCCGGCCGCGGCTCCAACTGTTCCCCGTCCCAGCCCAAGGCACCCATCAACTTCAACGACAACCCCGAGGAGACGGACGAGAATCTCACCTCGACCGTCAAGTCCTTCGCAGCTGGCAAGTTCCCTCGGCTCACGCTCATGCTGATGGCCAAGGACGAGGGCGACACCGTTTCCTGGAAGCGGTTCGATGACGACGCGGTACTGACGGTGAGCTATGTGAGCCTGCCCGCCGTGCCGAGTGCTTACGGTCTCAAGGCCGGTGCGAGTCGTGTCTGCAGCAAGTCGGAGTCGTCGCCCAGCGTCATCACCGACCCCAAGCCGGACCTCCTGGCCACACCCGAGACGGCGTCCGGCGGCGAGGCGGAGGGGCGGTTGCGCACCTACTTCGACCTCGATGTGAAGAACGGAACCGCGTGGTCGGATGCGCCGGAGCCGACCACAGGATCACTCAAGCCGACGTCCGGCTATGTCTCGTACAGCAGCAGTTTGAAGAACTTCCCTGCACAGACGAAGGACTGGGACACGCCTCTCGTCGACGGCAAGCTCTACCGCTACGCCGCCTACACCCGGTCCCTCTACAACAGCGACGCCAGCTACCTAGGCAGCTCGGCTTCCCCCTTCTGCTATTTCCTGGTCGACAGCAAGGCCCCTCAGAAGCCGACTGTCAGTTCCTGGACGGTCTACAGCGAATGCGTGTCCGGTGGTGCTTGCTCCGCCGGCGGTGGGCCTGGCAAGGCAGGCACCGTCCTCTTCGGCCCGGGTGCCGGTGAGACCAGCACCAACACCGGTTACCGCTACAGGCTTTCCACGGATGCGGATTGGTCGCCGTGGATGAACGGAGCCACCTACCGGGCGACCATCACCCCGTTGTCGTCGGGCACCAAACTCCTTCACGTTCAGGCGAAGTCCGCCGCGTACCCGCTGGGCGGCGACGAGCAGATCGTCCGCTTCCTGGTCAGTGAGGGGCCGAAGGCCATCGGTCGCTGGACCTTCGACGAGACAAGCGGTGCGGCCGTGGACAGTTCGACCACGGACCCGGTCTTGCGCAACAACCTGACCCTGTCCGGGGCCGCCCGTACTCCCAACGGCCGTCGTGGCGAGATCGTCAAGACTCCGGCGACCGAGACCACGCCCGCCGTTCTCGGTCAGGACCAGGGGTTGTGGCTGGAGAACTCGGCCTATGCCGCTTCCACGAAACCCGTCCTGGAAACGGCGGCCTCGTACTCCGTGTCCACGTGGGTCAGGCTGGACGCCACTGGGCACAACTTCACCGTGGCTGGACAGGACGGCACCTACTACAGTCCGTTCTTCCTCGGCTACTGCGAGAGCACGAAGACGTGGTGCATGCGCCTCGCGGACGCAGATGTGGCTGCCACTGCCCTCGACAACCAGCGGGTGAACAGCAAGTCCACGGCTCACGCCAAGGTCTGGACACACCTCGCAGGGGTCGTCGACCACGACAAGAACATCATGTCCCTCTACGTCAACGGGAAGCTCCAGGGCACCGACACCATCACCAGCAACTGGGCGTCGAACGGAGGCTTCCAGGTGGGCCGGGTGAAGTACAAGGGCACGTACGTCGACCACTTCCCCGGCGAGATCGACGAGATGGTGGTCTGGCAGGCAGCCAAGTCCGAGGAGGAGATCGCCACCGAGGCACGGCTGACGGACGGTCCCGACGGTGACGGTCTGCCGCACCTCGAACTGGTCGCGGACCTCAGTGCGTCCGGTGCGTCGGGCACCACCGTCAAGGACACCACCTCGAACTACAACGCGACCATGACCCTCGGCACCGGCGCAAGCCTGAACGGCGAGTCGATCGTCCTCAACGGCACCGGTGGCGCGGAGTTCACTGACACTCCGCTCGTCGACGCGACCGGCTCCTTCAGCGTGGCCGTGGATGCTCTGGTCGACGGCGCCGCCCTCGTGAACAAGCCGAACGGCCACGCGGTCCAGATTCTGGGCCAGCGGACGGCGACCGGGTCGTCGTGGGGTCTGTGGTTCGAGAAGACTGGGGTCGACCCGACCGGTCACGAGGTTCTCGACGCCAACGGTGACCCGGTGATCGACGAGACGACGGGTGAGCCGTTGTCGGAGACCTGGGCTCTGGGGCGCTGGCACTTCGGAAGGCTGACCGCTGACGGCAGCGGCACCTCGGTGCAGAGCGACGAGACCGCGGTACTGGGCACCGAGGTTCGGCTGGTCGGCTCGTACGACGCGCAGTTGGGCACCGTCAGCCTGTTCCTGGTTGACCGCCAGGGGCAGCCCACCGAGTTCACCGCCGTGGCGAACACCGGCGGCGTGGCTGTTGGCAAGGGCTGGCTGAACAGCGCATGGACCAGCCATGTGCCGGGCCGCGTCGACCGCATCCGGGTCTGGGCGGGTGCGCTCCAGAGCGCCCACCACAAGTCCACCGTCGTCGGCGACTGAGCCGGCCTGCTCACACGACGTCGCGTGAGCGACCTGGGCGTGGCGGCGAGCTCTGCCCGCGCCCGGACACATCTGCGTATCCGTTCCGCGGGGGCCCGGTCTCCGGGCCGCCGCGCCACCCTGTCTTTTTGGAGAGTTGGCACACCCTGTTGAGATCACGGCCGCCGGGAGACCGGCGCCGCCTCCGCAGACTGCCTGTGGTCAGCGCGCTGTTTCTGGCCCTGGCCGTCCCGGCAACCCTGCCGTCGCCGGCAGTCGCCGTGAGCGGCCCGACCGCACCCGAAGCCGCGGACAGCCGGGTCAGCAAGGTCGAGAAGGTGTCGGGCCTGGGCGCGAAGGAAGCCCGGTCCCGCGTCGCGCGGGACAAGGGCGCCAACCAGCGCCTGATCGAGCAGGCCCGCAACGAGCGCCGCGCAAATTGGCCCAAGGCCGCTACGTCGCGAGACGCGCTCACGGCGCACCCCGACAGTTCGGCGTTGGTCGATGTCAGTGCCGAACCGCAGGAGGCCACCCGCAAGCAGGCGCGTGCCGTGGCTTCCGGGACGGCGAACATCCGAGTCCTGGACCAGCGGGCCGCAGAGCAGGCAGGAGTCACCGGTGTGCTGTTCACGGTGGGGGCCGAGCAGCAGGGCGCCGCCGAAGTCACCGTGGACTACAGCTCGTTCGCCTCGATGATCGGCGGCAACTGGTCGACTCGGCTCGGTCTGGTGAGGCTTCCGGCCTGTGCGCTGACCACCCCCGAGAAGGTGGCCTGCCGCACCACCACGCCGGTGGGGTCGGTCAACGACGCCCAGGCAGAGAAGATCACAGCCCGGACGACCGTCTCCACCGCCGAGGCACCAACCGTGCTGGCGGTATCGGCGCTGTCCACCACTACGTCCCCCACCGGCGCCGGCGATTTCCAGGCGACCGCGCTGACCCCCTCCGCGACGTGGGAAGCGGGCGCGTCCTCTGGTTCGTTCACCTGGTCCTACCCCATCACCCTGCCTCCGGCAGTCGCGGGGCCGGTTCCCCCGCTGAACCTGGCCTACGACTCCGGCAGCATTGACGGCCGGACAGCCAACACCAACAACCAGGGCTCGCTGATCGGTGAGGGGTTCTCCCTCACTGAGTCGTACATAGAGCGCAAGTACGGCAGCTGCAAGGACGACGGCCAGAGCGAGAAGTCCGACCAGTGCTGGAAGTACGAGAACGCCTCACTGGTCCTGAACGGCTCCTCCACCGAACTCGTCAAGGACGACACGACCGGCAAGTGGCGTCTGAAGAACGACGACGCCTCGCAGGTCGTCCATGTCACCGGTGCGGACAACGGTGACGACGGTGATGACATCAAGGACGGCAAGGGGGACGGCAAGGGCGAGTACTGGAAGGTCATCACCGGTGACGGCACCACGTACACGTTCGGTCTGAACAAGCTCCCCGGTGCCGACGCCCAGCGCACGAACTCCACTTGGACCGTACCGGTATTCGGCGATGACAGCGGTGAGCCCGGCTACTCGTCGGGCACCGCCTTCGCGGAGCGTGCCAAGACCCAGGCGTGGCGCTGGAACCTCGACCTCGTCCAGGACGTGCACGGCAACGCCTCGACGTACTGGTACGCGAAGGAGACCAACCACTACGCGCAGAACGGCGACAAGAAGAAGCTCGCTTCGTACGTCCGGGGTGGTCATCCCACCGAGATCCGTTATGGGCAGCGAGTGGAGAGCCTGTTCACCGGCAATCCGTCGGGGAAGGTCGAGTTCTCGTACAAGGAGCGCTGCACCGCCGCTTCCTGCGAGACCCTTAACAAGGACACGGCGGACAACTGGCCCGACGTCCCCTTCGACGGAATCTGCTCGGCCACCGAGACCGACTGCCTCTCCACCGGCCCGTCGTTCTTCACCCGCAAGCGGATGACCGGCATCGAGACGCATGCCTGGTCCACGGCCGCTGAGCCCGATGCGTTCAAGCCGGTCGATGCGTACGCGCTGACCCAGGAGTTCTTCGACGGGCAGGACATCGGCAACAGCTCGGACCAGGTCCTCACCCTGACTTCGCTCAAGCGCACCGGACTCGACGGCACCGCCATCTCGTTGCCGCCGGTCGGCTTCACCTACCAGCAGCGTCCCAATCGCGTTGCGGGCGGCACACAGCCAGGAGGGGCGAACATCCTGCCGTTGACCCGGCCGAGGATGTCCACGATCACCTCGGAGACCGGTGCGATCACGACGATCGTGCTCTCCAACCCGGAGTGCGTCCGCGGCACCACCATGCCGGCGGCCGAGGACGACAACAACCTGTCGTGCTACCCGGTCAACTGGGAGATCAACGGTGGGGACACCGCACTCGACTGGTTCCACAAGTACCGGGTGACCTCGGTCGTAGCGAGTGACCCGACGGGCAAGAATCCCGCCGTCGAGAACAGCTACGTCTATGACGGTCCGGGTTGGCACCACAACGACGATCCCTTCACCAAGGAGAAGGAGCGCACCTGGTCGGTCTGGCGCGGCTATCAGAAGGTCACCGCGTACACCGGAGAGGCAGGGGCAACCCGCTCGAAGACCGTCAAGGTCTTCCACCTGGGCATGAACGGCGACAAGCGCAAGGACGGTTCCACGCGTAGCGCGAGCGTCCCGCCCGTGGCGCTGCCCGGCGCGAGCGTGCCGGCGGTGACCGACCACGAGCAGTACGCCGGCCAACTGCGTCAGGAGATCACGTACGACGGGAACACCGCGATCTCGTTCAGCGTCAACGACCTGTGGGACCGGCAGACCGCCAGCCAGCAGAAGTCGTATGCGCACACCAAGGCGCACTTCGTGCGCACCGCGCGGACGTATCAGCACACGTGGCTGACCGCCCAGAAGAAGTGGCGCACGGCTGCCACCTCGCACACGTACGACCCCACGTACGGCATGGTCACCCAGACGGAGAACCACGGAGAGTGGGGTGCAGGGGGAGATGAGACCTGCACCCGGACCTGGTACGCGCGCAACGCGGCCAAGGGCCTGACCTCTCTGGTCTCACGCACCCGCACGGTCGGTAAGTCCTGCGCGGACACCGACGACAAGCTGACCTTGCCCACCTCGATCGCCACTCGCGGTGACGTGCTCTCCGACGCGGCCACCGTCTTCGACAACCCGGCCGCGACGGCCTGGACCGCCGACCAGACCCCTGTCCTGGGCCTGCCCACCTGGACGGGCATGCCCACCGGCTACCCGGCAGCGAACGGCACGGCCGACCGGAACCCCGGCGCCGGAGCCTGGCGGACGGTCGCTACCACGAAATTCGACACCGACACCGCCAAGCTCGGCCGCCCGCTGACGGTCACCGACGCCGAGGGCAGGGTCACCACCACCACCTACTACCCGGCTGCGGCAGGACCGCTGACCGGCGTCATCGTCACCCTCCCGAAGCTGTCCTCCAACGGACAGACCCACAAGAACTACACGTACTTCGACGCGACACGCGGCTCGGTCACGTACACGCTCGATGCCAACCTCAAGCGCACCGAGTACGCGCGGGACGCACTCGGCCGGGTCACCGCGACCTGGCTGCCCGGCCGGTCCAAGTCCGGCGGCGACAGTGCCAGCGGTACCTTCGACTACGGCGTGAGCCAGACCAAACCGTCCTGGACCTCGGTCTCCAAGCTCAAGGCGGACGGCACCAGTTACAGCACCAGCTACACACTTTACGACTCACTGTTGCGTCAGATTCAGACCCAGACCCCCGGGGCCACCGGCGGACGTGTCCTGACCGACACGCGGTACGACTCACGCGGCCTTGCGGTCAGAACGCAGTCCGACGCCTTCGACATCTCCAAGGCGCCCAACAGCACCTACATGGGCGTTGATTACGCTCAGGCACCTGTACAGAACGACACGGTGTACGACGGCGCGGGCCGGTCGGTGATCACGACCCTGTCGTCGTGGGGTACCAAGAAATGGGACACCGCGACCACTTACACGGGCGACTCCACCGCTACCACCGCGGTTGACGGCGGCAACGCGACCCGCGTGATCACGGACGCGCTCGGCAGGACGACGGAGACGCGGACCTACGTCGGCCAGTACCCGAACGACACGGAGTACGGCGCCGCGCTCACCAATGCGTACACCCGCGTCGCCGACACCTATACCCGGGACGCGAAGCCGCTCACGGTCACCGGCCCTGACGGCTCTGTCTGGTCGCACGTATACGACCTGTACGGGCGGGAGGTTTCCTCCACCGATCCGGACAAGGGCACCGTCACCACCGCATGGACCACGCTCGACCAGGTCGACTACACCAAGGACTCGAAGGGGCAGTTGGTCTACTTCGGCTACGACGAACTGGGCCGTAAGACAGGTCTGTGGCACACCAGCCGTACCGATGCGAACAAGCTCGCCGAGTGGACCTTCGACGGGCTGCTCAAGGGCCTTCCTGTCAAGTCCACCCGCTTTGAGAACGGAGTCAACCAGACCAACAGCAAGGCCTACACCAAGGAGGTCACGGCCTATGACACACAGAGCCGTCCCACCTCCACCACACTGACGCTGCCGTCCGACGACCCGCTGGTCACCTCAGGTGCCGTCACTGCCACCACGACCTTCGGTACGGCGTACCGCCTCGACGGCACGCTGAACAACACCAAGGAACCGGCGGCGGCCGGCCTTGCGGCAGAGACCGTAGAGACCCTCTACAACGACGCCGGCCTGCCCGTGCAGCAGTCTGGCATCTCCGGCTACCTGCTCGGAGTGGACTACTCGGCACTGGGCCAGGTCCACCAGATGGAGCTGGGCACCTCGGCCGCGGCGAAGCGGGTGTTCATCTCCCGCACCTACGAGCCGGGAACGGGGCGCTTGCTCACCTCGTCCACCGACGACCAGACCCGTGGCCCGATCCAGGATCTGCAGTACGGCTACGACCAGGCGGGCAACGTCACGTCGATCTTCGACCGCGCCGACACGGGGGCCGGTGCCGACCAGCAGTGCTTCAGCTACGACGGCCAGCGCCGGATGACCGACGGGTGGACGCCCAAGACCGCGGACTGTGCGCCGGCCGGCCGCACCGTCACCAACCTGGGCGGCCCTGCGGCCTACTGGACGAGCTACACCTACACCGACTCAGGTCAGCGCAAGTCCGAGAAGCAGAACACGGCGACACCGGTCACCTCCACCTACTGCTACGACTCCGCGCGCAAGCACCGGCTCAAGGCGGTCGTCACGTCGACCGCGGCTGGTGCCTGCGACACCGCGACGGCGCAGTACACCTACGACGACGCGGGCAACACCGATACCCGGACCGAGAAGGCCGGATCCACGGTGAAGCAGTCGCTCAAGTGGAACCAGGAAGGCAAGCTGACCAAACTCACCGAGGCCGGTACGGACACCAACTATGTGTACGACGCCGACGGAGAACTCCTCATCCGCCGCGACACCGCGGCCGCCGGCGAGACCGTCCTGTACCTCGGCGCCACGGAGGTACATCTCAAGTCGGGTAAGAAGTGGGCTGACCGCCGCTACTCCGCGGCAGGATCCACGATCGCGGTACGCAGCAACAAGTCCGGCACGGAAACTCTGTCGTTCCTCTCCGCGGACCACCACGGGACGTCTGGAATCGCCGTCACCAGTGACAGCACCCAGAAACTCAGCAAGCGTTACACCACGCCCTTCGGCGCCGACCGGGGCACCGCCATCGGTACCTGGCCGGACGGCAAGAGATTCCTCGGCAAGTCCGTCGACAGCGGAACCGGCCTGACCCACGTCGGGGCACGTGAATACGACCCCTCCACCGGCCAGTTCATCAGCGTTGACCCCCTGTTGAGCCTGGATCAGCACCAGTCGCTCAACGGCTACAGCTACGCCAACAACAATCCGGCCACCCTGAGCGACCCCACAGGCATGGCAGTGCCCGAGTGTCTGCAAGGGCTGATCTCGTGCACCGGAGGCATTCCCGACACCAAGAAGGAGCGCGAGCAGAAGGCGGCCCAGAAGCAGCAGCAGAGCCGCGGAACCGCGCCTGTGTACAACAATGGCAGGTCCGGGAGCGCTGCCCCAGGATCCCCTCGGATGGGGCGGTCCATGGAGGAGATCCTCTTCACCAACGCGCAGATTGCGGCTCAGCTGCGCAAGGAACGGGTCAAGCAGATCCTGGCCGGCAAGTTCGACTTGACGGACTACAAGGAGGAGGCCCTCGAGGATGCGATCGAGGACAGCTGCAAGCGGGGTGCCCGGGACGGCTGTGCTGCCGCCAACCTGGGCGGTGACCTCGCGGATTGGCTGGCCAGCGACCCGGAGGCCGATGCCAAGGAGATCATGGAGCGTATCGACGAGTCGTGGAAGTACCCCAACAAGAGTGCGAAGAGCCTCTTCGGCTTCGACGATGACGCGGAGTTCCAAATAGCGCTGACGCTGGCCATCCACGGGCACGACGTGATGTCGAGAAACGACCGACAGGACCCGCCGCATGCCGGTGACGCCTGGGTCGACGACAAGCGCGCGGACTTCAAGGCGATGACCAGCCGGCGATCGGACGGCCTCAGGAACCATCTGAAGAAGGCCGACCGGGAGCAGGAGGTGGACATGGCTGTCATCGACCTGCGGCCGGGCGGTATGGACGAGGACGACGCCAGGGACGGCATTCGGCAGTTCGCCAGAAGCGCCAGGAATGTTCAGAAGATCGTGATCTACGGCAGGGGCTACATGATCGAGTACGACGTGTAGCGCCCGTAGGAGCCGGGTGCCTGGGACGCCCGGTCCCAGGCACCCGGCACGGTCTTGACCAGAAAGCAGACTGGAAGCATGGTTTCGTTCGAGCAATACGGCGGCGGAAAGCGGGACTTCGACTTCAGGGTCGGTCCGGTGGCGGAGGAATCTTGGAACTGTGCGGAGTTCGCTGACCGGCTCTGGGGCGACGTAATGGACATCCTGGGCGTCCCCGCCTTGGGTGGCCACCGTAAGCCGGACGGTGCGAGTGGTTATCGGTACAGCGTCGACAGCGACGCGATGCTCGTGACCATGTTCGTCGACGACGACAATCCGGGCTTTCCGTGGGAGAAGGTTCCCGCGATGCTGACTCCCTGGTCCCGGTCGGAGACCTTGGAGAACTGGCAGATGGCGGAGCACTTGTATACGCGTCTCGACGACCTGGGCCGCTATCTGCTGATCGTCTTCGAGGAGGGTGGCATGCCGATCGCTTCGAACTTCGACATCGGTGACGATTGGTAGATGCAGTTGCCGGCGCGTGACCACAGCGACTGCGCACCCTTCGGTGCCCCGTGAGGCGATCGCCGTCACGTATGGCTACGAACTGTGCCGATGTACGCCCGCCGAGGTCCGTCCCTTCTGGATGGGATCTACCCCTGTTTGTAGACACGGCTGGCGGTCCGAGTGCTGATTTGGCGGGCATGCCCGCCAGGTCTCTGGATCCTTGCTGGATCCGTCGCCCCGAAACAACATTTCTGCAGGCGACTGCCAAGTCGTCGATGTTCCGCTTCAACGTGTAGCGGCTGACGTGTCATCACGTCGCTGATCTGGCAAGCATGCAGGTCAAAGAGGGTCCGACTCTTCGGGGTCGGGCCCTTTGTGCTTCCCGTGCTGGGATGCATGGCTGAGACGACGTACGGCATCGGCGAGGGTCCGGCAACGCGGGTGAGCCTGTCGCTGCCGGAGGGGACCGCGGAGGCGATCCGCGCGCGGGTGGGGAAGCGGGAGTTCTCCGCGTTCATCGCCGAGGCGGTCGAGTGTGAGCTGCGCGGGCGGGTTCTGGACGAGTACCTGGGCGATCGCCGAGGCCGCGCTGCGTCAACACCGCCCGGTGGTCATGTTGACCTCCGATATGGACGACATGGTCAAGCTCTGCGGCGATCGGGGCCGACTCGTGGCGGTGTGATCTCCCTCCGGAGGACCGTCGGCGCCGCGACGGCGTTTACGTGTCCTGATTCACCTGTGCGAGGTGCGTGTCCATGGCGGCGCACATCTCTCCCAGCAAGTCCCTGAACTGGTCGAGCAGTTCGGGTGGGTAGCGGCCGATGATGGCGTCCATGGGGGCCGCAAGCGGGCGGAAGAACTCGTCGGCGCGTTCCTGGATGTGGTTGCTGCTGCGCAGGGTCACCACGCGGCGGTCGCTGTGCTCGCGGCTGCGGACGATGTGCCCGGCGCCTTCCAGGCGGTTGAGCAGTGCGGTCGTGGCGCCTGACGAGAGCAGGATGCGCTTGCTGAGGCGGGCCGGTGAGATCGGGGTGCCCCGCTCCTCGGCCGCGATGATCTCGAGGAGTGCGGTCGCGTCCGTGGCGTACAGGCCGAGGTGGGCGGCGAAGCTGCGGCTGAGCTCGGCATAGTGCCCGCCGTAGGTCCTGAGGGCTTCCACAAGGAGCTCGCGCCGCGCCGTCGCGCCGTCGAGCGCCGATTGCTCCGTCACCGGCAGCCGTCCTTCCCCTGCGTGAACATCACCGGACCCGCACCCGCAGATCGCCTTTGACAATCTACCCACCTCGATCTACCTTCACCGTGGAATTACTTCACCATGGAGGTATTGAGATGCCGGACTCGGCTGCCACCAGGCGGTGGCTCGGACTGATCGCCATCGCCCTGGGTGTGGCACTGATCGTCGTGGACACGACGATCGTCAACGTGATCACGCCGTCGGTCGTCGAGGACCTGGGCGTCAACTCCTCGCAGGCGCAGTGGATCCAGGAGTCGTACGCGATCGTCTTCGCCGCGCTGCTGCTGCTCACCGGCCGACTGTCCGACATGCTCGGCGCCCGCCAGATCTTCACCTGGGGTGTCGTGGTCTTCGGCGCCACCAGCGTGCTCGCCGGCCTGGCGCCCAACGGTGAGCTGCTGATCCTGGCCCGCTTCCTGCAGGGCGCGGGTGCGGCGATGATCCTGCCGACCTCGCTTGCGTTGCTGAAGGCCAACTTCACCGGCAAGGCCCGCGGTCAGGCGTTCGCGGTCTGGGGCTCGACCATCGGAGCCGCCGCCGCGCTGGGTCCGCTGCTCGGCGGCTGGCTGTCCGAACACGTCTCGTGGCGCTGGGCGTTCGGCATCAACGTGCCCTTGTCCGTGCTGGTCGCGTTCGGCGTGGTGCGCTGTCTGGCCCGCTCGCCGCGGACCAAGGGCCGCATCGACGTGCTCGGCGCCGTGCTGTCCGTCATCGGTCTCGGACTGCTCGCCTTCGGGCTCGTCGAAGGCCGCATCTACGGCTGGGTGACCACCATCCACCCGCTCACGTTCCTCGGCTTCACCTGGGACAGCGGGCCCTCGCCCGTCCTGGTCGCGCTGATCCTCGCCGCCCTCGCCCTTGGCCTGTTCGTACGCCGCCAGTCGCAGCTGACGCGCGGCGGGGATGCCTCCAGGGCGATGATGGACGTACGGCTGTTCTCCATCGCCTCGTTCCGCAACGGCAACATCGCCACCCTGATCATCGGTGTCGGGGAGTTCGGCATCGTCGCGGTGCTCCCGCTGTGGCTGCAGTTCACGCTCGGCTACAGCGCGCTGCAGGCAGGGCTCGCCCTGGTGCCGGTGGCCATCGGCAGTTTCGTCGCCAGCGGGGCCAGTTTCGGGATGACGGCCAAGATCTCGCCGCTGATCCAGCTGCGCATCGGCCTCGCGCTCGAAGTCGTCGGCCTGGCCGGCGTCGCCCTGGTGGCCGCCCCGGACACCTCGTGGTGGGCTGTATCGGCGATGCTCTTCCTGTACGGCATCGGCGTCGGCTTCGCCACCGCCCAGGTCACCAACGTCGTCCTCGCCGACATCCCCGACGACAGCAGTGGTCAGGGCTCCGGCATTCAGAGCGCCTTCCGCCAACTCGGCTCCGCCCTCGGCATCGCCGCGCTCACCACGGTGTTCTTCACGACCCTCAGTTCCAAGCTGCACGACAGCCTGGTCTCCTCCGGCCTGTCCGGGGCCGCGGCCGACAAGTTCAGCCACGCCGTCACCGACAGCGCGGGCGCCGCGATCGGCCCGCTCGCCGGGAACCCGCAGACGGCCTCGGTCGCCGATGCGGCCCGCTCGGCGATGTCCGAGGGTGTCGCCATCGGCGGCTACGTCGCGGCGGGGTTCGTCGCTCTGGGCCTGCTCGCTTCCCTGCTGATCCCCGCCATGCCGCCACAGGCGCAAGCGCAGGCCGTGAGCGAAGGGGCAGAGGCAGAGGCAGAGGCAGAGGAAGAGGCCGAGGCCGGGGCCGAACCGTCCTGCCGTGGCTGACGCGGCGTGGTCACCCGTTGGCCGAGCCGGAGGCTCCGGTCGGCAGGCCGCCCAACCGTGCGATCACAGCCCGCGCTTCCCGTACGATCCGCCCCACCAGCTCACCGGCCGGCGCGATATCCCGTATCAGCCCTTGCGCCAGCCCCACCGACCAGATCCCGGCCTCCAAGTCCCCCTCCTCGAACACCCGGCGACCCCGCGCACCCGACACCAACGCCTGTACGTCGGGGAATGTGCCGCCGGATGCCAGGATGCGGACGACCTCGTCGCTGACCGAATTACGGGCCACCCGGGCGGTGTTGCGCAGTTCGCGGAAGATCAGGTGGGTGTCGCGTTCGGTGGCGGTGACGATGCGCCGCTTCACCGTGTCGGCGACCGGGGCCTCCGTCGAGCAGAGGAAGCGGGTGCCCATGTTCACGCCGTCCGCGCCGAGGGCGAGGGCGGCGGCGAGGCCGCGGCCGTCGCAGAAGCCGCCCGACGCGAGGAACGGGATGGTCAGGCGGTCGGCGACCGCGGGGATCAGGACGAGGCCGGGGATGTCGTCCTCGCCGGGGTGGCCGGCGCACTCGAAGCCGTTCATGGAGACCGCCGCCACGCCGACCCGTTCGGCTGTGACGGCGTGCCGGACGCTGGTGCACTTGTGGATGACGCGTACGCCGTGGTCGGTGAAGAAGTCCATATGCGGCTCGGGACTCGAGCCCGCCGTCTCGACGATCGTCACACCCGCGTCGACGATCGCGCGGCGGTACGCGTCGTACGGGGGCGGATTGATCGTCGGCAGGATCGTGAGGTTGACGCCGAAGGGCTTGTCCGTGAACTTGCGGGTGCGTTCGATCTCCCGTACCAGGCCGGCCGGGGTGGGCTGGGTGAGGGCCGTGATGATGCCCAGGCCCCCGGCTTCCGAGACGGCCGCGGCGAGTTCGGCCCGGCCGACCCACATCATCCCGCCCTGGACGATGGGGTGTTCGATGGCGAGCAGGTCCGTGAGCCGGGTGCGCAGAGCGGTGGAGGCGGTGGCGGTGGCGGCGTCAGGCATAGACGGCTCCCTGTTCCGCGCGGGCCAGGAGCGAGGCCGGGGGCAGGAAGCGGTCGCCGTACGCCGCGGCGAGTTCGCGGGCGCGCGCGACGAAGCCGGGCAGACCGCCCTCGTACTGGTTGACGTACTGCAGGACGCCGCCCGTCCAGGCCGGGAAGCCGATGCCCTGGATGGAGCCGACGTTGGCATCGGCGACGCTGGTGAGCACTCCGCTGTCGAGGCAGTCGATGGCGTCGAGAGCCTCGGCGAAGAGCATCCGCTCCTGAAGGTCCTCGAGCGGTATACGGCGTTGGCCCGATGCGTACTTCTCGCGTACGCCCGGCCAGATGCCGAGCCGCTTGCCTGACGCGTCGTACTCGTACCAGCCCGCGCGCTCCCGCCGGCCGATCCTGCCCTGCCCGACCATCCAGTCCACGACGGCTTCCGAGGGGTGGGCGACCCAGGTCCTGCCCTCGGCCTCCTCGGCGGCGCGGTTCCCGAGGGTGATCTCGTGGGTGAGCGACAGGGTGAGTTCGTCGAGGAGCTGGAGGGCGCCGGCCCGATAGCCGGCCTGGAGCGCGGCCTGTTCGACGGTCGCCGGCTCCACGCCCTCGCCGACCGCCGCGACGGCCTCGGCGATGAAACGGCTGATCACACGCGAGGTGAAGAAGCCGCGGGAGTCGTTGACGACGATCGGGGTCTTGCCGAGCTGCCGTACGAAGTCGAAGACCTTGGCCAGGGTCGCGTCGGCGGTCTGCTCGCCGCGGACGATCTCGACCAGGGGCATCCGCTCGACCGGGCTGAAGAAGTGGATGCCGATGACATCGCCGGGACGGTCAACTCCCTTGGCCAGCAAGGTGATGGGGAGGGTGGAGGTGTTGGAGCCGAGGATCGCGTCCGGCTTCACGACGGTCTGGATCTCCTGGAAGACCTGCTGCTTGAGCGGTGCCGATTCGAAGACGGCCTCGATGACCAGGTCCACGCCTTTGAAGTCGGCGGGGGTGGTGGAGGGGAGGATGCGGGAGAGGAGGGCCTCCGAGCGGGAGGGTGTCGTACGGCTCGCCGCGACGGCCTTCGCCTCCAGGTGGCGCGCGTAGTCCTTGCCGCGTTCGGCGGCTTCGGCGGTGACGTCCTTGAGTACGACGTCGAGGCCGGCCTTGGCCGCGACGTACGCGATGCCCGCGCCCATCATGCCCGCGCCGATGACCCCGGCCTTGCGCGCCGTGTGGCGGGGGAAGCCGGCGGGGCGGCTCGCGCCGGAGTCGATCTGCTGCTGGTCGAAGAAGAACGCCTTGATCATGTTCTTGGTGGTCCTGCCCGTCAACAGGCTGACCAGGTACCGGGTTTCGATCAGCGAGGACGTGTCGAAGTCGACGTACGCGCCCTCGACGGCGGCGGCGAGCGCGGCACGCGGCGCGGGCAGGGGAGCACCCTTGGTCTGCTTGCGCAGGAGAGCGGAGAGCGCGGGGAGCGTCGACGCGACGGACGGGCTGCGGACGTCGCCTCCCGGGAGCTTGAAGCCCTTGGTGTCCCAGGGCTGCACGGCCTCGGGGTGCTCGGCGATCCAGGCGCGTGCCCGGGCCTCGGCCTCCTGGGGGTCGTCGACGAGTGCGTCGACGAGGCCGATGGTGAGTGCCGCCCGCGGAGTGAACTTCTTTGCGGGCAGGATCACTTCGGACAGCGCCTTGTGCAGGCGGAACATGCGGACGGTGCGGGTGATGCCCCCGCCGCCGGGGAGCAGGCCGAGGCCGACCTCGGGAAAGCCGATGCGGCTGCCGGGGGTGTCGGCGGCGATCCGGTGGTGGGCGCACAGGGCGACTTCCAGGCCGCCGCCGAGCGCGCTGCCGTTCACCACCGCGACGACCGGCCGGCCCAGTTGTTCGAGGCGGCGCATCAAGGCCTTCATACGGTTGATGTACGCGGTCTCCTCGGCCGCCTTGTCGGCGCTGCCGGCCCGCAGCCGGTTCAGATCGCCGCCGGCGAAGAAGGACTTCTTGGCGGACAGCAGCAGTACGCCGGTGATGTCCTCGCGCTCGGCCTCCAGGCGCGGGACGCACTCCTCCAGGCCGGCCATGAAGGCGTCGTTCATGGTGTTGGCGGCGGAGTCCGGATCGTCGAGCGTGAGGGTGACGATGCCGTCCCCTCCTCGCGCGTAGGCGATGGCGGATGCGGTCATGGTGATGGCTCTCCTTGGGCAACAAGGGCTTTGGATACGGGAGTTGTCGGCCGCGGATGAGGGCGACTCACGCGCGGGGGCGACTCACGCGCGAGGTGCACGCGGCTCACACCCGCTTGATGACGGTGGCGATCCCCATGCCGGCCCCCACGCACAGCGTCACCAGACCGCGGCGCCCGCCCGTGCGCTCCAGCTCGTCGAGCACGGTGCCCAGGATCATGGCGCCGGTGGCGCCGAGGGGGTGGCCGAGCGCGATCGCGCCGCCGTTGACGTTGACCTTCTCGTCGGGGACCTTGAGGTCGCGCTGCCACTTCATGACGACCGCCGCGAAGGCCTCGTTGAGCTCGAACAGGTCGATGTCGTCGACGTTCAGGCCCGCACGCTCAAGAACCTTGCGTGTGGCGGGAGTTGGCCCCGTGAGCATGACGGTCGGCTCCGAACCGGTCACGGCGGTCGCGACGATCCGGGCGCGCGGGACGAGCCCGAGACGCTCGCCGACCGCCTCCGAGCCGACCAGGGTCAGCGCGGCGCCGTCCACGATGCCGGAGCTGTTGCCCGCATGGTGGACGTGGTCGATCCGCTCCAGCCAGTGGTACTTCTGCAGCGCCACCGCGTCGAACCCCGCCTGCGCGCCCACCGAGGCGAAGGCGGCCGGCAGCGACGCGAGGCTCTCCGCCGTGGTGGACGGCCTGCGGTGCTCGTCCTGGTCGAGGAGCAGCACGCCGTTCATGTCCCGTACGGGGACGACCGCCTTGCCGAAACGGCCCTCGCGCCACGCGGTCTCGGCCCGCGCCTGCGAACGGGCCGCGTACGCGTCGACCTCCTCGCGGCCGAAGCCCTCCAGGGTCGCGATCAGGTCGGCGCCGATGCCCTGGGGCACGAAGTACGCGTCGTACGCCGTGGCCGGATCCTGGGCGTAGGCTCCGCCGTCCGAGCCGATCGGGACCCGCGACATCGACTCGACCCCGCCCGCGAGCACCAGGCTCTCGAAGCCGGAAGCGACCTTCTGCGCGGCGAGGTTCACCGCCTCGAGGCCGGAGGCGCAGAACCGGTTGACCTGCACGCCGGCCACCGTCTCGGGCAGCTCCGCGACCAGCGCGGCGGTGCGCGCGAGGTCACCGCCCTGCTCGCCCACGGGAGAGACGACGCCGAGCACGATGTCGTCGATCAGGCCCGGGTCGAGCGTAGGGTTGCGTTCCTGGACCGCGTGGATCAGGCCCACGACCAGGTCGACCGGCTTGGTGCCGTGGAGTGCGCCGCCGCGGTTCTTCCCGCGGGGCGTGCGTACGGCGTCGTAGATGTAGGCGTCGGCCACGACGCCCCCTTTCTGGGTACGGGACGTGGGTGGGTGCTCCGCGGGAGAGGGCTACAGGCCCAGGTCGCGGCCGACGATCTCCTTCATGATCTCGGTGGTGCCGCCGTAGATGGTGGTGATGCGGGAGTCGAGGTAGTCGTGCGCGATGCGGTACTCGAGCATGTAGCCGTAGGCGCCGTGGAGTTGGAGACAGCGGCCGACGATGTTGACGTAACTCTCGGTGGCCCAGAATTTCGCTGCCGCCGCGTCCACGGCAGTCAGTTCGCCGCGCGAGTGCCGGGCGAGCAGGTCGTCGAGGTGGCTGCGGCCGACGCGGGCGGTGGTGACCATCTCGGCCAGCTCGAAGCGGGTGTTCTGGAACGAGCCGATCGGCTTGCCGAAGGCCTTGCGCTCCTTGACGTACTCCAGAGTGCGTTCGAGGACGCCCTCGATGGAGGCCAGGGCGTTGGCGGCGATCGAGATGCGCTCCTGGGGGAGGTTGCGCATCAGGGACTTGAAGCCCGCGCCCTCCTCGCCGAGCAGGTTGGCGGCCGGCACCCGGACGTCCTGGAAGAAGAGCTCGCTGGTGTCCTGGGCGTGCAGACCGACCTTCTCCAGATTGCGGCCGCGCGCGAAGCCGGGGCGGTCGGCCTCGATGACGAGGAGGCTGAGTCCGGCGTGCCGGTCGGGCCCTGTCCGTACGGCGGTGACGACGAGGTCGGCGTTCTGGCCGTTGGAGATGAAGACCTTGCTGCCGTTGACCACGTAGTCGTCGCCGTCCCGCACGGCGGTGGTGGCGATACCCGCCAGGTCGCTGCCCGTGCCGGGTTCGGTCATCGCGACGGCCACGATGAGTTCACCGGCGGCGATTCCGGGCAGCCAGCGGGCCTTCTGATCGTCGTCGGTCAGATCGGTGAAGTAGGGGATGACGATGTCGTTGGACAGGCCCACGCCGGCGAGCGCGTCCGAGGCGGGATGGCGGGAGAACTCCTCGCCGATGACCGCGTTGAAGCGGAAGTCGGTGATGCCGCCGCCCCCGTACTCCTCGGGGATGCTGAAGCCGAGGAGGCCCGCGCGGGCGGCCTCCAGGAACAGCTCACGGTCGGCCTTGCCCTCGGTCCGCCACCGCTCGGCATGGGGCGCGGCGTGCTTGTCGGCGAAGGCGCGGACGGTGTCCCTCAGGAGTTCGTGCTCCTCGTCGTAGAGGGACCGCTGGGCAGAGAGCGCACTGGTCATTCGGACACCACTCCTGATCCGGATCGGGTTCGTCAGAGGAAGGGGAAAGGTCAGCCGCGGTCCGGCAGCAGCACCGGCTTCAAGGTCCGGCCCGCCTGCTGGTCGGCCACCGCCCGGTCGAAGTCGCTCAGGGCGTACGTGGTCACGAGGCGGTCGACGGGCAGCCGGCCCTGGCGGTAGCGCTGGAGGAGTTCCGGTACGAGGACCGACGGTTCGGCGTCCCCTTCGACACAGCCGCGCACGTGGAGTCCGCGCAGCAGCAACGCCCTTGCCTCGAGGGCGAGTTCGGCGGGTCCGAGCCCGACAAGGGCCAGCACGCCGCGTGGCTGGAGGAGTCCGAGGGCGCGGCGGATCAGCTCGGGGCGGCCCGTGGTGTCGAGCGCGTGGGTGAGGGGCGGCAGCGTTGCGTCGAGCGAGGCGACGGCCGTGGCTCCGCACCGGGCGGCGAGTGCGCGCCGCGCGGCGACGGGCTCGGCGACGACGACCTCGACCGCCTCCGACAGGGCGGTCAGCACCGCGGCGGAGCCCACGCCGCCCCCGCCGATCACCAGGAGACGGTCGTCGGGCCCCGGCCGCAGAACGTTGAGCACCGCGCCCGCACCCGTCAGGAATCCGCAGCCGAACGGCGCGGCGACCTCCGGCGGTACGTCACCGACCGGCACGCACGAGCGGGCGTCGGCCAGCACGGCCGTGGCGAACGACGACTGCCCGAAGAACGCCCCGTACACCGGCTCGCCCGCCACTCGGATCGTCGGTGAGCCGTCGAGGCGGCGCCCGGACCCGTTCAGCGCGGTGGCCCAGCCGCAGTGGGCCGGGTGGCCGGCCCGGCACTGGCCGCACCTGCCGCAGGACGCAAAGGAGATGACGACCCGCTCTCCCGTACGCAGGGAGGTGACGGACGAGCCGAGCCGCTCGACGATGCCGCAGCCCTCGTGGCCGAGCACGGCAGGGGTGTTCCCCAGCGCCTCGCGGGTGACGAGATCGGTGTGACAGACCCCGACGGCCTCGATCCGGACGATGACCTCGTCGGGGCGGGGGTCGTCGAGCTCGGCGGTGACGAGTTCGGTGGGGGCGGAGCCCCGGGACAGGAGCGCGGAGGTTTTCATCGGCGGTCCGGGGCGGGTCCGCCATCCGAGCCCGGTTCGCGCTCCAGGCCGAAGTAGAAGTGCCGTCCCTGCGAGAGGACGAGCCCCGGCTTCCCGTTCATGACCCCCATCAGCGTGTGCTCGTCCACGCGCTTGAAGTGGTCGAGCACCGGCATGCCGTCGTACACCATCGTGGCCGTCACCTCACCGCGGAACTCCACGTTCCAGAGGCTGGCTTCGCCCTGGCCCGCCTCCGTATCGGAGTAGAGGCCGCCGTCTTCGGCCCGGCAGATCAGCGGCTTGGCGTCGTCCAGGGCGGCGAACCGCTTGCCGTGCCACCGGCTGCGGGCCAGGCGGCGTTCGAGCGGATGGCCGGTCGGGAACGCGAACCCCCGCCACGAGCCGAGGACGTCCGCGGCCTCGACCACGGCGAGATCCGCCCACAGGGCGTCGAGTTCCTCGGGGTCGAGGGGGCCTGGCGCGGCCCGCAGTGTCCGCCACCGGTCGAGGACGGACGGTGCGTCGTTCTGGTCCTGCTCCTGGCTCATACGGGGCTCCGTAAAGGGGGTGCCGGGGGAGTGCCGGAGGCGTGGCGAGCGTCAAGTGGCGCCGCGCAGAGGTCGTACAGAGATCGCACAGAGGTCGTGCAGGGGTCATACAGAGGGCCGTGCAGAAGCCTTGCCGACCGCGGCACGCGTCGTTATGTTAATCAAAAATCACACCCATGGACAACCTTGTAGATCGCCCCAACTCGCAAGCCTCAGCGGCGAATCAAGGTGAGATCCGACCTGCCTGGAAGTGGGTAAGTGAATGACGAATATCAGCAGGAGGCGCGCCCTTTCGATGGGTGCGGCGCTCGGCCTGGTGAGTGTGGCCTCCGCACCCAAGGCGTGGGCCTGGTCGTCCGCGGGATCGCTCGCCGGTGTCGACGCGGTAGCCGACCCGTTCACGGTCTGGGACCCCGAGCCGGACGAGGTGGCCGCGCGGCTGCTCGCCGACGGCGTCATCCCGGCGGTCAACACCGTCTGGCGTTCGTGGGTCGACAACGCGGACCCGCTGCCGGCCGGCATGCCCGGCTATCTGACCAGCTACCTGCAGAAGGTCAACCGGCTGCCGTCCTGGGCCGACGCCGCCAAACTCGCCGCTTCCGAGCGCTACTACAAGCGCCTGGCCAGCTATCTGTTCGTGTCCCAGGGCCTGGGCAGCGGAATGATGAGCACCGTGATCCCGCGGGAGGCCAGAGCGGTCTACTGGTCGGCGGGCGGCGCCGATATGAAGGACCGCGCGGCCAAGACGTTCACCTTCGGCTACGACCTCAACTCGGAGACGGCCTGGCAGCCGACCGGGCACTTCATCGTCACCGCCAACAAGACCCGTCTCGTGCACTCCGTCGTCCGCAATCTGCTGCCGACCTCGGCCGGCTTCATGCGGAGCGCGGACCAGCCGAAGCCGATCAGCAACGGCGACATCCTGCGCACCTTCCACTCGGTGGCCACGTACGCGCACACCAACCTGCTCAAGTGGGGCATCCGGCTCTCCGCGGCGGAGAAGGAGGCGGATCTGCACGCCTGGCAGGTCGCACTCCATCTGCTCGGTGTGCAGCAGCAGTTCATCCCCGCGACCTGGGCCGCCGCGGTGGACCAGGCCGAGCAGATGCTGTGGCCGGACCTGGCCCCCACCACCGAGGGCAACGACCTGGCCGAGACGCTGCTCAGCTATGTCAGCGACCCGACGCTGGGGCTTGCCACCGGGTTCGTCAACGAGTTCGTGCGCTATCTGCTCGGCAACGAGATCGGCGACTGGCTGAACCTGCGCCGTGACTGGGTGCAGGCCGCGCTGATCCGGCTCGAATGGCCGCTGTACGTCGCTTTCCGTGAGGGGACGTCGAGTGTGCTGCCCGGCAGCGGCTACCTGTTCGACCGGGCGCTGCGCGGCATCTCGATGCTGTACCTGAACAACGGGACCTCCGCGACACAGACTCCGATCACGCTCCCGGCCGCGAACCGGCCCGGCGGCTGAGCCGGCGCTCTGGGTCTGTGGCGGCCCCCTGGGTCTGTGGCGGCGGCCTGGGTCTGCGGCGGCGGCCGCAGACCCAGGGCCCTGTCCTGTCGTCCGGGCGACTACAGCCCCAGCGCCTGCACGACCAGCTGGGTCACGCTGCTCCGGTGCCCGGGACTGTCCCGCCAGTGCAGCCGCCGTCCGGCCTCCACGACCACCCCGAACCCCGCGTGCACAAGGACCCGTGCCTGACGCGGGTCCAACTCGGGCCGGGCCAGCTTCAGTTGCTGCTCCCATACGGCGATGTGCTCGCGCTGCGCGAGGATCAGCGGCTGCCGCAGATCGTCCGGCAGCCCGGCGACCTCGGCCTCGGCGACGCTGGTGAGCTCGGTGTGCTCGAAGCTGTAGCCCACGTAGGCCGACGCCAGCGCGATGACCGCGTCGCGCGGATCGGTCACCTCGTCGAGGCTCTGGTCCACCGCCTGCGCGAGCAGCCCCGCCGCCTGCAGACAGGCCGCCACCAGGATGTCCACCTTGGTCGCGTAGTGACGGTAGAGCGCGGACGGCGCGAGGCCCACGGCCTGGGCGAGCTGCCCGTTGGTGACCTTGGCGAACCCGTCGCGGGCGAACAGCGGGATCGCGGCGGCCAGGATCTGTGCCCTGCGCGTACGGGGCACGGGCTGCGCGGGCAACGCGACCGGGCGGGGAGTGCGCACGGCCGCGGGGGCCCCCGCCGCGACCCGCAGCGCGGAGGCGAGCAGCACTTCCTCGAGCCGCCGCCGGGCGATGGAGTTGTGGTGCTGGGTGACGGATCCGATCACGCCGAGCGCGGCCACGGCCCGCAACTCCTCGTCGGGCCCCGGGTGTTCACGCCGTACGACTTCGGTGACCCGCCCGACGACCCGGGCGAACTTCCCCCTGAGGACCTGCCGGTCCTCGGCGTCGAGGTAGCGGGCCTCCCAGCGGTACAGGCCCCCCGACGCGCGATGCTCCACGGCGACCCCCGTGACGGCGCCGAGCACCTCCGCCAGGTCCGCCTCGGGCGGCAGCTCGTCGAGCGTGGCGACGAGCCGGTCCACCATGACGTTCGCACACTCGGCGAACAGGGCGTACTTGTTCGGGAAGTGCCGGTACAGGGCCGTGGCCGTGATGCCCACGGCGGCCGCGATCTCCTCCATGGAGGCCGCGTGGTAGCCGCGCTCGCTGAACACGCGGCCGGCCGCCTCGACGATCAGCTGCTTGCGGTTGCGCGGGCGCGTGGCCGCGATCGGCTCGGCCGTCACCGGCAGGACGAGGGACGCAGAGACAGGACCATGCGCACAAGTCAATCACACGGCCCCGGGCGGTCCGTAGCCGTTCGCCACCGTGATCCGCACGTGACTGGCCGTTCACATCCGATGTGATTTTCCATTAACAAAGGGCTTCCTGGGCGGTGCCGCCGCGGGCACAATGGCCACCGATCCCCACCCCCGTCCGCCCATCCGGAACCCGAGGAGTGGCATGTCCACCGTTACGGCTCCCGCCTGGTCCTTCCGGCACCACTGGATGGCGCAGGTGGCCACCCACGCGACCATGCGCCCCGACAAGCCCGCGCTGCGCCACCTCGGGAACACCACGACGTGGTCCGAACTCTCGCGCCGCTCACTGAAGTTGGCCGCAGCGCTCTCGGATCGCGGTATCGGCACGGGCGACCGCGTGGCGCTTCTGACGCTCAATCACCCGTGGTTTGTGGAAAGTGTGGTGGCCGCCAACAGCCTCGGCGCGATGGCCGTTCCGCTCAGCTTCCGGCTCGCACCCCTCGAACTCGGCTACATCCTCGCCGACTGCACCCCGTCCGCCGTGATCGTCGACGCCCGCCTGCTCCCGCTGCTGCGTGCGGTCCCGGCGGCGGCGTCGATCGGCACGGTCGTCGTGATCGGCGGGGAGCCGGAGGGTCCGAGCGACCAGCAGGGCGCTCACGACGGCGAGTTCGCATACGAGGACTTCCTCGCCGCACAGGAGCCGATCGAGCTCCCCGACATCCCCGAGGAGTCCACGGCGCTGATCATGTACACCTCGGGCACCACCGGGCAGCCCAAGGGCGTGATGCTCTCCCATCGCAATATGCAGGTGCAGGCGATCACCTGCATCCGGGCGATGGAGGTCTTCGACGACTCGGATGTCGGCTTCCTGACCGCACCCTTCTTCCACATCGCGGGCCTGGGCTCCATCGTCGCGAACATCCTGGTCGGCGGCACGGTCGTGATCCACCCGCTCGGCGCCTTCGACCCGGCGGCCGTCCTCGACGCGTACGAACGCGAAGGCGCCACCGTGGTGTTCAACGTGCCCCAGCAGTGGGACCTGCTCTGTGCCCAACCCGACATCGACAAGCGGGACTTGAAACTGCGCGTCATCAGCTGGGGAGCCGCGCCCGCCAGTGACACGACGCTGCGCGCGATGGGCGAGGCCTTCCCGGACGCCCTGAACGTGGCCGTGTTCGGCCAGACCGAGACCTCGCCGATCACCTGTGTGCTGCGCGGGAAGGACTCCCTGCGCAAGCTCGGCTCGGTCGGCCGGCCGATCCCGACCATCCAGTACCGCATCGTCGACGCGGAGATGAATGACGTCCCCGTGGGCGAGGTCGGCGAGATCGTTTACCGCGGTCCGACGGTGACCAAGGGCTACTGGCTCAAGCCGCAGGAGACGGCGGACGCCTTCGAGGGCGGTTGGTTCCACTCCGGTGACCTGGTCAGGATGGACGAGGAGGGCTTCGTCTGGGTGGTCGACCGCAAGAAGGACATGATCATCAGCGGCGGCGAGAACATCTACTGCGCCGAGCTGGAGAACGCCATCGCCGCGCACCCGTCGGTCCTCGAGGTCGCGGTCATCGGCCGACCCGACGAGCGCTGGGGGCAGATACCGGTCGCGTACGTGACGCTCGCACCCCAAACCGCCCTGTCTCTCACGGAGTTGACCGGTTTTCTCGACGGAAGGCTTGCTTCCTTCAAGATGCCCAAGGATCTTGTGGCGACGACCGGGCTCCCGCGCAACGCGGGCGGAAAGGTCGTCAAGCCCGCCCTGCGCACCCAGGACGAGAACCGGGTGTGACCACGCGCACCCCCATCCCTTCGAACTCTCCCACCTACGAGGACGGTTCCATGCAGCTCGACCCCCGCCAGCAGGCGGCGCTCACCGCGATCTGCGACACCTTCGCCCCGGGGGACGGTGCGCAGATCCCGTCCGCGAGCGCGCTCGGGGCGGTGCCCCTCGCCGAGGCCCTCGTACGGAACATGCCGCGCGTCCAGGACCGCAAGCAGGTCGCCACCCTGCTCTCCCTGTGGGATTCACGCCTTGCCGGACTGTTCCTCGGCACCGGCGGGCGCCGCTTCTCGCAGCTGTCGCCGGCGGACCGCGAGGCACTGCTGCTGCGCATGGGAGACGCCCCGTCGGAGCGCAAACGCGTGCTGTTCCAGGCGCTGCGCTCCCTCGCGACCTCGGCGTATCTGCTGGCCCCGGGGACGGCCGACACCTCGCCGGTGTGGGAGGCCATCGGCTATCCCGGCCCGCTGGGCAAGCGTGAGGACGCACCCCGCCCCCGCCTCAACCCCCTCTCACCGTCCGCCGACACCACCCTCGACTGCGATGTCGTCGTGGTCGGCTCCGGCGCCGGCGGAGGCACCGCGGCCGCCGTCCTCGCCGGCGTCGGACTCGACGTGGTCGTGCTCGAACGCGGTGGATACTTCGACGACGCCGACTTCGACGGCGGCGAGGCAACGGGCCTCACCAACCTGTACGCCTCCGGTCCCGCGGCCACCGCGGAGGGCCAGATCGCCCTCGTCGCGGGGTCCTGCCTCGGCGGCGGCACGGTCGTGAACTGGACGACGTCCTTCCCCACGCCCGCAGAGATCCGCGCGGAATGGGCGGGCCTCGGCGCCCGGCAGTTCGCGGAGAAGGAGTACACCCAGGCCATCGAGGCCGTCATGGACCGCCTGTCCGTGAACAACGACCACTCCACCGCCTCCTCCCGCGACGCCGTGATGGAACGGGGCCTGCGCGCCCTCGGCTGGCACGTGGACGCGATGCCGCGCAACGTCGTGGGCTGCGACATGGGCACCGACTGCGGACGCTGCGGCTACGGCTGCCGGCTCGGCGCCAAGCAGTCCGTCACCAAGACCTGGCTCGCCGACGCCGAGGCCGCCGGCGCCCGCCTGGTCATCAACACCTCAGTTCGTACAGTCGAGTTGAAGCAGGGCCGAGCCGTCGGCGTCCGCGGGGTCACGTCCTCCGGGCACTCCGTCACGGTGCGCTCCCGCGCCGTCGTGGTGGCCGCGGGCGCGATCCAGACGCCCGCGCTGCTGCGCCGCTCGGGCTTCAAGGACGAGACCATCGGCCGCTACCTGCGCCTGCACCCCGCCACCGCCGTCTGGGGCGTCTTCGACGAGGAGATCCGCCCGTGGGAGGGCGGCCTGCAGACCCGCTACTCCCGCGAGCACAGCGACCTCGACGGCCAGGGCCACGGAGTCATCTACGAGACCGGACCCGGCAACCCCGCCGCCCTGCAGGGATTCATGAACTGGCGCGGCGCCTTTGCCCACCTCGGCGCGCTCAAGGACCTGAGCCACACCGCAGGAGTCGGCGTCATCACCCGCGACCGCGACAGCGGCCAGGTCAAGGTGGCACGCGACGGCGAACCCGTACCGCACTACCGGCTCTCGGAGTACGACACCGCACACCTGCACGCCGGAGTCGAGGGCGCCACCAGGATCCTCGCCGCCGCGGGCGCCCGCCGTATCTACTCGGCCCACCAGTCGGGCCCCGCGTACGAGCCCGAACGCAGCGGCTCGTACGAGGAGTTCACCGCCGCCTGCCGCAGGACCGGCTACCGCCCCGGCCGCTGCGCGATCGCCGCACTGCACATCATGGGCACGGCCCGCATGGGCGGCGACCGCACCACCAGCGCCACGGACCCGGACGGCGCGACCTGGGAGGTGCCCAATGTCGTGGTCGCCGATGCGTCCTGCTTCCCGACCTCGTCCGGGGTGAATCCCATGATCTCCATCGAGGCGATTGCGTATATGAACGCGACGAGGCTGGCGGAACGGCTCGGCGGCCGGGGGTGATCCACGGCCGGCCCGCCGCCCGGCCGCCGCGCGACCTCGGCAGGTGATTCTTCGTCCTTGGCGGACAGGATTCCTCCCCGACTGGCAGGATCCGAACGTCGGGTGATCGGCAACGAGGGCGGGGGCATCATGCCGGGACTTGAGCTGACTACGGTCGTCGATGCGATACGTGAGCAACTCGCGCAATCCATGGAGAGATCCGTGGGGCAGCGGATCCAATTCGAGCTCGGTGACATCGAGTTGGAGTTCGCTGTCACGGTGACCGAGGACGACCGGCGCGAAGGCGGCGTCAAGGTGTGGGTGGTCGGCGCGGGCGCAAGCCGCGGCAGTTCCACGGCCAGCGAGCACCGCGTCAGGCTCGTGCTCAAGCCCAAGGACACGCAGAACGGCGGCAGGCCACCTCACGTTTTGGACCCTTCGGTTTCAGGGCTCCCCAGGTAGGCGGCCGTGATCGACAGCCGAGTCGTGGAGGTGTGGTGCGAGGGCGGCTACGGCTCGGGCTATCTGGTGGGCCCGAACCATGTCCTGACCGCCCTGCACGTGGTCGCCGACGGGGTGCGCGCGACGGACGGGATCTTCCAGGAAGCTCCTCGGGCCGTAAGCAACCGCAAGGGACTCAAGGTGCGTTCGGCGGCCGGCGGGGACTGGTGCGAGGCCGAGGTGGTCCGGCCGGGACCTGGAGGCACCGATGCCGACGACGTGGCCCTCCTGGAGACGGAGCGACCACTGACGGAGGTGCTGAGAGGACGCGAACCAGGGGTCCGCTGGGGGCGGTTGAGCACGCTCTCCACCGATGTACGGTGCGAGTTCACGGGGTACGCGGCCGTCCAGTCGTACGCGACGGAGACCCCCGGGACCGTGGTCAGAGACCTTGAGCGGATGCCGGGCAGCATCGTTCCCGGCACCGGCAGGCGGGCCGGTTACCTCTTCGTACGGCCTGACCACTCCCTGGGCCCGGCCTCCTGGCAGGGCATGTCGGGTGCGGCGGTGCTGAGCCACGGACTGGTGACGGCGGTCGTCCTCGCCACCGGGCCCGCGGGCGACGGCCGGCTGATCTGCCGCCCGGTCGACACCCTGCTCGCCGATCCGGGCTTCCGGGCCGCACTCGACGGCGAACCGGCGGTCGAACCAGTGGAGTTCAGCCCGTTCCTCGGCCGTGGCAGGCGTGGTCGCACCGGCTCCTTCTCGCCCGTCTCGCTGCTGCAGGCCGAGAACAAGGCGGCCCGTTTCCATGGGCGCGAGGACGAGCTGCGGCAGCTCGTGAACTGGTGCGCAGAGGAGACAAGCCCACTCCTTCGCATGGTCACCGGGCCCGGCGGGCAGGGCAAGACCCGCCTCGCCCTCGAGCTGACCACACGCCTCGGCGCCGACTGGAGCTGCGGCTTCCTGGACGCGACGACCGCCGCGGACAACGTCGCCGTCGCCGCGCTGATCAAGCAGGCCGCCCGGCCCACACTCCTCGTCGTCGACTACGCCGAGACCCGGCCGCGCAGCGGACTCGACCGGCCCGGGCAGATCGAGGAACTCGTCGACGCCATGGCCTCGGCGCAGCACGGAACGCCCCTCAGGCTGCTCCTCATATCCCGTTCGGCGGGCGACTGGTGGGAGCAGATCCGTCGCCAGGCCGGCGATCCGGTGCACGCCGCCGAGGTGGCGGAACTCGCCCCGCTGGAGCGCTCACCGCAGGGCAGACGGCAGCTCTACGAGGATGCCTGGACGGACTTCGCCGTACGCCTGGAGACCGCACTGCCCGACTGGCGGCGCCCCGATCCGACTCCACCCGATCTGCGGCACGAGCGCTACGACACGGCGCTCGCCGTCCAGATGGAGGCGCTCGCCGCCCTGCTCGAGCCCGCACGCGATATCGGCGACCGCCGGGCCGAGGAAGTGATCCTGGACCATGAGGAGCGGTACTGGAGCAAGGCGGCGAGGGCCGCGGGCATCCAGGTGCACGAGCGCACCCAGCGGCGGGCCGTGGCCGCGGCCGCGCTGTACGGCGCGGCCGACGAACCGCAGGCGGAGCGGCTGCTCGCCGCGCTGCCCGGCCTGTCCGCCACTGACGAGGACCAGCAGCTGCGCATCCGCCTCTGGCTCAAGGATCTCTATCCCGCGCCGAGTGGCGAGTCCGCGGCGTACTGGGGCTCACTGCAGCCGGACCTGCTCGCCGAGTACCTCGTGGCGGACGAGCTCAGACGGGGCGCAGACCTGCTCGGGACCGTGGTCGCGCACTGTGTGCCTCAGCAGATACGCAGGGGACTCACCGTGCTCGCTCGGGCCGGGCTCCACCAGAGCGATGTCGACGACCGCGTCCGGGCGCTGGTTCCCGCGCTGGGGGAGAACCTTCCGGAGGCGGTACGGGTCGTCGCGGAGACCGAGCATCCGGGGCCGCTGCTCGACGCGCTGACGGCGCTTGACCGAGGACGCTTCGGCACGGAGGAACTCGCCCGGATCGCCGAGGCGATACCGCTCCACAGTCAGCGGCTCGCACACTTCGCCGCCGAGGTCGCCGCGGACATCACAGCTCACTGGCGCAGCGCCGCTGCCGCCGATGGATCGCAGGCGAACCGGCGCCGGCTGGCCGAGGCGCTGCAGGACGAGAGCGCGCGGCTGGAGGGCGTGGGCCGCCGCGGGCTCTCCCTGCGCAACCTGGAGGAGGCCGTCGCACTACGGGAGGCGCTGCCGGCCGACAGCGCGGAACACAGGCTCGAACTGGCATCCCTGTACCAGGCGTTGACGGTGGAACTGGCGGTGAACGGGCGCACGGAGGACGCGGCCCGGTGCGCCCAGCAGGCCTTCGAGACCCTCAACTCCCTCGAGGACGAGGATCTTCCGCTGTGGAACCTGCTCCGTGCAGTCGGCACGCTCGGGCTCCGGTTGATGGAACTGGGCAGGACCGAGGAGGCGGTGCAGCGCATCCAATGGGTCGTGGACTCGTACGACGGGATCATCGCCGCGACCGAAGCCGAACACCCCGGGGAGCAGGAAGCAACCTTTGACCTGCGTGCCGATCGTGCTCGGTGGCAGGCGAACCTGGCGATGGCGCTGCACCACGCCGGCCGCCACGAGGAGGCGCTGGCCGAGGGCGAACGGGTCGTGGCCGTCCGCCGTGAACTGGCCGCGGTGCGCCCGGACATCCATCTGCCGGGCCTGGGCCTCTCCCTGCACAACCTGGTCGGCTTCCGCTCGGTGGCGCGCGACCCGGGAACCATGGCGGCCGCGTTCGAGGCGGTCGAGGTCTACGAGTCCCTCACCCTCGCCAACCCCGCGGCCCATCTCCACCATTTCGTCTCGGCGGTGCGCAGCTACATGTCCCTCAGCATCAGGGCCTCCGACGACGACTGGGGCCAAGTGACGCGGGTGACCACGCTGGTGAGCCGGCTCTACGGGCAGCTGCGGGAGTCCAAGCCCTGGGTGTATCTGCCGGCGCTCGTGGCGACCACGCATCTGCCGGGCACCGGCTCGGACGGTGCGGAGAAGGGCGTACACATGATCATGGACCGTGGCACCGGCGAGCCCCGCGATCTGAAGCAGGCGGACGAAGCCGTCAGCATGTACCGCAACCTCTGCAAGATCGACCGGCCGCTGTACGAGCCTTACCTCTCACGGGCGTTGACGACGCTGGCCGACCACCTGGACGCGGCACGGGACCCGGCCGGTGCGCTGACGGCGATCGAAGTGCTGGTCGAGCTGAGGCGTGCGCCGGCGGGCGCGACCGGCAAGGCGTCGGACCGGTCCGACGAGCAGCGTTCCTACCTGCTGTGGGCCGTGAACGACGCGTTGAGGCGGCTCGCCGAGGCCGGACGGTTCGACGAGGCCGTGCCGTATGCCCGCGAACTCGTCTCCGTACTACGGGAGTTCAAGGACCGGACCGGCGTCGAGTGGCGGCGGGACATGGCGGGCGCCCTGTACACGCAGTTCAACATGGTGGAGGAGTCGTCCGAGCCGCAGTACGTCCTCGAGGAGATGGTGGAGTTCGCGCGGCTGTGCGACGGGCTCGTCGACGACCTCGGCAACGACTTGCTCGACGCGTTCGGGGTCAAGCTCGCCGGCCTGATCGGGCTGGCCACGGAGAACGATCAGCCGAAGGCCGCGGTGGACCTCGCCGAGACGGCGTACCGGCTCGCCACCGCCCTGTACCGGCGCACCCGGGAAGGCGGGGGACGGGGTCTGATCCCGCCGCTGCTGATGCTCGGTGAGTGCTACCGGCTGGCCGGGCGGGTGGGCGACGCGGTCCGCGCGGTGGTGCAGGGCATCGTGTACGCGCGCCAGTTGGGGCTGTCCGCCTTGGAGGCTCAGGCCTGGCAGGTCCTGGGCCTGGCCGCGCGGGCGAACCGGCAGGAGGCGGAGGCCGCGTGGTACGCGACCGTCCAGGATGCTCCGTTCCCCGAATTCCGTTTCGGTGAGAACGGGTGATCAGTAGGTTGGGGCGTCGACCCGCCGGAGCGAAAGTGAGTTGTCCATGACCCGTGCGATCGGTGAGGCGGCCGCCCGGCGCCAGGCGAGGAACTCCGCCGCCTTCTGGGCTGCGACCGGGAAGTCCCGTGGTCACGAGGTGGTGCACCGCCGCGGGTTCCTCGCCGTGCTCGGTGACGAGCGGGCCGGGACGCGGTTCCTGGTGCAGGAGCCCGATCTCGGCCCGGCGGAGCTCGCCGAGCTGACCGAGCTGGCGGAGCGCGCGAGGGGCCCGGTGGATGCCGAGGACCCGTTCGGCGCGACCGACCTCGGCCATCTGGGCTCGAGGAACTGGCAGATGCCGGTGATGGTGCGCGAGCCGGGTCCTGTCGCCCCGCCCGCGATGGACGTGATCCGCGTACGGCGGCCCCACGACCTGCACGCTGCCGAGCGGATGGTGATCGCGGGTTTCGGGCTCGACCGGTTCGAGCCCCACCGCCCCGGGGAGTTGTTCCCTCCGGCGCTGCTCGAGCAGCCGGGCGTGGACGTGTTCCTCGCCGTGCTCGACGGTGAGCCGGTCGGCGCCTGTGTCACCGTCGTCGACGAGGGGATCGGCAGCCTCTACTGGGTCGGCACTCCGGCCGAGCACCGCTCCCGCGGTGTCGGGCGGGCCGTCATGCTGGGTTCGCTCGCGCCCATGGCGGATCTGCCGGTGACGCTGACCGCCTCACGGCTCGGCCGGCCGCTGTACGAGTCGCTGGGCTTCACCGCCCTCACTGACTCCACCTGGTGGGCCTCCAAGTGAAGGTAACCCCCGTATTCGCAACGTGAGTTGGCCCGTACGGAAGTGTTCGCCCGGTCGTACGCTCCGGGCCGTATCGCCCTTGGCATGCCCGCGCTAGCTTGCGCGCCATGACTCCCCACCACGCGCACTCCTGCGACCACGGGCACGACCGCGACCACGGGCACGGCCACGCCGACCCCGCCACTCCGTACGGCCATGTCGACCACCACCACGGAGGCGTCGCGAGACGGGCCCTGCTGTCCTCCGCCGGCGGGCTCCTGATGCTCGCCGCGATGCCCGGCAGCGCGCGGGCCGCCCATGCCACCCGGGCGGGCTCCGCGGTGCCGCTCGTCGCCGCCTCGCGCACCTCGAAGCTCACGCAGGGCACGACGCTCGTCCATGCCGATATGCACAACCACACCGTGATGTCCGACGGTGACGGCTCGGCGCAGGCCGCGTTCGGGTCGATGCGTGAGGCCGGGCTCGATGTCGCGGCGCTCACGGATCACGCGACCCTGTTCGCCATCGACGGGCTGAGCTCGGGGGAGTGGAACACGCAGGGGCAACTGGCGGATGCCGCCAACGATCCGGGGCAGTTCACGGCGGTGCGCGGCTTCGAGTGGTCGAGCCCGCTCGAAGGCCATATCAACGTCTGGAACACCGGCGACTTCGCCGATCTGCTCAGGGCCGCGGGCCCCGGCAACCTGTACAACTGGCTGGCGGCCCGGCCCGCGGGTCTCGCGAGCTTCAACCACCCCGGGCGTGAGCCGGGCCGGTTCAACGAGTTCGCCTTCAAGCCCTCGGTGCTCCAGCAGATGGTCGGCCTGGAGATGTTCAACCGCACCGACGACTACCTTTTCGAGGGCTGGTCGTCCGGCAAGGCCTCACCCCTGTGCGTCTGCCTCAACTCCGGGTGGCGGCCCGGTCTCACGGGGGTCACCGACGAGCACGGCACCACCTGGGGGTTCCACGAGGGCAAGGGCCGCAGCGGTCTGTGGGTCACCGAGAACACCCGTGCCGCCGTCTTCGAGGCGATGCGGGCCCGGCGCTCGTTCGCGACCCGGGTCTCCGGGCTGCGGGTGGACGCCACGGCCAATGGCGTACGGATGGGCAGCGTCATCCCGCTCGCCTCCGGCGACGTCCGCTTCCTCGTCGACATCGACCGGGGCCCCGACTGGGACGGCAAGCCCCTGCGGGTCCAGGTGCTCCGGCCCGGTACGCGGGTCCCGACGGTCGTCGACGTGGTCGACACGGTGAACGGCGCCGTCGCCGACCTCACCGTGCCGCTGAACGCCGCCGACGGCACCTGGGTGGTCCTGCGCATCTCCGACCCGGCCGTGGCCAACGGCACCCCGGGTCCGGCGGGCCATGCCTGCAACGACTTCGGAGTCGCGTATACGAGTCCTTGGTGGCTGGGGTCCTGATCCGGACTTCGTGCTTGCGGCGCCCTACTGCTGATCCGGGCGCCGCAGCTCGCCGAGCAGCCTGCTCGCGGAGTTGAACGCCTGCCTGCACGATCCGGCCGTGGGCCCCGCCCCGGCCGCGTCGGCCGTCCTTCAGGCGCGCAGTCCACCGGCCTCTCCGGCCCGCGACTCGGTCCACCGGCTTCTCCGGCCCGCAACTCAGTCCACCGGGCTCCCCGGCTCATCATGCGTAGCGCAGTGGATCCCCCCGCCCCCGGAGGCGATCGTGTCGATGCGCACCGGCACGACGTCGCGCTGCGGGAAGTGTTCCTCGAGGATGCTGCGGGCGCGGCGGTCGGCCTTGCGGTCGCCGAACTCGGGCAGGAACACCGAGTCGTTGGCCACATAGAAGTTGGCGTACGTCGAGACGAAGTCGTCGCCCTCGCCGGTGATCTCGTACAGGTCGGGCTGCGGCAGATCGACGATCTCGAAGGGCCGGCCCTTGGCGTCGGTCGCTTTGCTCAGCACGGCCTTGGCCTGGTCGGCCGCGCGGGACCAGGAGTCGGCGGGGGTGTCCGGGTGGGCGCGGTCGAGGAGGGCCACGCCGGGCTCGGTGAAGCGGACGAGGCTGTCGACGTGGGCGTCGGTGATGTCCTCACCGCGCACTCCCTTCAGCCAGATCACCTTCTCCACGCCCAGGGTCTCCTTGAGTTCGGCCTCGATCCGGTCCCGGCTCTTTCCCGGGTTGCGGTTGTCGTTGACGATCGAGCTCTCGGTGACCAGGAGCGTGCCCTCGCCGTCCGTCTCGAAGGACCCGCCTTCGGACACCAGGGGCGCCTTGCGCCGCGGGATGCCGTACCTGCTCAGGAGGGTGGCGGCCACCAGGCCGTCGTTCGGGTGCTCCTGCTTGTCGCCCCAGCCGTTGAAGCGGAAGTCGACGCCGGTGACCTTGCCGTCGTCCTCCACGAACACCGGCACCGTGTCACGGGCCCACAGGTCGTCGACGGCCAGCGGGATGACCTCGACTTCGCGCCCGCACGCCTTCTGGGCGGCGGCCTGCTGGCCGGGCCGGGCCAGCATCACCACGTACTCGTACTCCGCGACGGCCCGCGCGATACGGGCGATGTCCTCGCGTACGGAAGGGAGATCCTCACCCCATACCGACGTGAGGGCGGGCCAGGACATGAACGTACGGGCGTGGCTCTCCCACTCGGCGCCCATCCGCAGTCCCTTGGCCGCGGTGTCCTCACCGGGCCCGCTCGGAGCGGGCGTCGCCTCGTCGCCGGACCGGCAGGCCGAGGTGCCGAGCACCGCGGCGCCGAGCGCGGTGGCGGCCCGCAGGGTCGAGCGGCGGGAGGGGAGGAGGGGGGACACGCGGAGCTCCGATCATCGTGCAGGGCTGAACCGGCCGAATGTGGCGATCATGCCCGCAATCGCCGTCGCCCCCAGGAAGAGCGCGGCGCGCATGGCGATCGGTTCCGTCCCCCTGGCCCATCAATGCCACCGGCACGGGCACCGACACCGGCACCGGCATCGGCACGGCCGCAAGGCGCCGCCCGTCATACGGCGCCCAGCGCGCCCCGGCGGAACAGGCGGGGATTCACTGGTCCGTCGCGCAGGATCGTGTCCTGGAGGTCCTTGAGTTCGCGGGTCAGGTCGAGGCCCAGCTGGGCCGTCATCCGTGCCCGTGCCGACGACAGGACGTTCAGGGCGTCCGCGCGGCGGCCGCATGCGTAGAGGGTTGCGGCGCGGAAGGCCAGGAGCTTCTCGTGCTGGGGGTGCGCCTCGGTGAGGCGGGCGAGCTCCGCGGCCAGCGGCCAGTAGTTGCCCAGCTCGAACTCGGCAGCGACGTGCAGGAGTTGGGCCGTCAGATGGAGTTCGCCGAAGGAGGCGCCGACTCCGTGGCGTATGCGGTCGGATGCCACGTCGTCGAGCACGGCGCCCCGCCATTCCGTGAGGGCGAGCGAGGCGAGGCGTGACACCTCCTGCGGGGCCGTGGCGCGCTGGGCCCGGTCGAGGAGGTGGGTGAAACGGTGCAGGTCGACCAGCTGGGGGTCGCCGGCCAGGGTGTACGTGGAGCCGCTGCGTAACAGCTGTACGGATCCGTCGCCGCCGCCTTGGCGCAGGCTGGCCCGTAACCGGCAGACGTCCACGTACAGATCGGCCCGGGGGCGCGGACGTTCGTCCTCGTCCGCCAGCAGATCGATGAGCCGGTCCATCGGCAGCGGGCGGCCGATCTCCACCAACAGCAGGCCGAGCAGCAGGCGTTCGCGGCGGCGGCCGATGGCGGTGGGGCGTCCGTCGACGGTCCATTCGACGGTGCCGAGCACTCTGAACTGCGACCCCGTGGCAAGCATGGCCGCATCATGCTCACCTCGTCATGTTCCTGGCAAGATCTTGGCATTCTCCCGACAGGCACCACCTTTCACACTGATCCCTCCTGCATCTGCGCCCATCCGCGCCAGGGGGTTGGAACGTGCCTTTCGTCATCGCCGGTCTGGTGCTCGTCGGCACCATCGCCGCGCTCAACGTGGTCCTGCTCGTCGTCATCCTGCGCCGCTGGCAGGAGCTCGAAGCCGTACGCCGCCGTGACGGCTTCGCGGGCCAAGGTCCCCAACCGGGCGACCTGCTACCGGAGTTCAGCTCCACCGCGCTGAGCGGCAGGACCCTGACCCGGGACGGCCTGCGCTCCGGGGAGCTGCTCCTCGGCGTCTTCTCGCACGACTGCCCGTCCTGTACGGACAGCCTCCCGGACTTCGCCGCGCAGGCCGACCTCGCCCGTGCGTCGGGCGGCCGGGCCGTGGCCCTCGTGATGGGGGAGGAGGCCGGTGACAGCGCGCTGACCGGTCTGCTCGCCGACACCGCGGACGAGATCGTGGTGCACCCCGAGGCGTCCTCGCTGTTCCGTGCCCTGCAGGTGCCCGCGTTCCCCACGATCCTGCGCTACCGGGACGGTGTGGTCACCGCTCCCTTCGCCGCCGACCGCGAACCGGTACCGGCGGCCTCCTGAACCCCGGTGCGGTCGCGGATCGCGGCCGCACCGCGGAGTACGTCCATCCCCACTCACAGGAAGAGGAGAACCATGCGCACACTCAAGGCCGGTGCCGGCCGCCTGATCGAGCGGATCCTGCCCAAGGCCGAGGCGGAGGCCGGCTGCCCGCCGGACTGCTGGACGGAGTGGAGCACCAGCGCCCAGCGTTGTCGTCGCTGCTGCTACACGGCCCGGTGCGGCGTGAGCTGCGGTAGCTGGGACTACTGCTGACACCCGCGGGGCGGGCCGCGTGCGGCCCGCCCCGTTCCGTCCGCGCCCGGCCCGCGAACCCACCTCCCCGGAGTGACCCTTGTCCGACCTGCTGCTCGTCTGCCGTCTGACCCTGATCTGCGTGCTCGCCGTGGCCGGCCTCGCCAAGCTCCGCGACCGCCGCCGGTTCGCCGCCGCACTCGCCGGCTTCACCTTCGTGCCGGCCGGTGCGAGACCCGCGCTGGCGGTCCTGGTCCCGGTGGCCGAACTCGCCGCCGCCGTACTGCTGGCCGTGCCCGGGACCCTCGCCGCCGGTCTGGGCCTCGCCGCCGTCCTGTGCGCGGCGTTCTGCGCGGTGGCCTTCGCGGCGATGCGGCGCGGCACCGCCGTAGGCTGCCCCTGCTTCGGCAGCAGGACCACGGTGCCGATGGGGCCCTGGCACATCGCCCGCAACGCCGTCCTCACCGCGCTCGCGCTGCTCGGCGGCGCGATCGTTGTCGGCCAAGGAGCCTCGACTCCCTTCAGCATCCCGGCAGTTGCCCTCGCGGCGGCCGCCGCCGGCTACCTCACGGTGTTCGCCGTCTTCACCGACGACCTCGCCGCGTTCTTCTCCGCCCCGGCCGGGCAACGCTGACCTGCCTTGGCCGGGCAACGCAGACCCGCCCCGGCCGGGCAACGCTGACCTGCCCCGTGCCGCCCGGCTCCCGCCACCCCGCCACCCCGCCGCCCCCGCCGAAAGGACGACCACCCGTGAGCTACGCCATCGCCGGCCTCGCCCTGCTCGCCGCGATCACCCTCGCGAACGCCCTCCTCACCGCCGCGGTCGTCAAGCGCTGGCGGGCCGCCGTCACCGCACCTGCCGCCGGGGCGCAGGCCGCCGCGCCCTCCGGGCCGCCCGCCCTCGCCGTACAAGAGGGCGACCGGGCGCCGGAGTTCACGCTGCACACACCCCAGGGCGCTCTCACCGCGTCCGACCTGACCGGCCACCCGGCACTCGTCTGCTTCCTGCGCCCCGACTGCGGCCCCACCCGCGAGAGCCTCCCCGCCGTCCAGCGGTGGGCGGAGGCTAACGCCCCCTCGGGCGCGCGGGTCGTCGCCGTCATCAACGGGGCCCCCGACGCCGCCGGACCGCTGCTCGAAGCGGTGGGCCCGTTCACGGAGTTGACGGTCGTCGAAGCGCCGAACGGTCCGCTCGCCGAGACCTTCGGCGTGCGCCACCACCCGTCCTTCGTCCTCCTGGACGCGGACGGAACCGTCACCGAGACAGGCATCGGGAACGGCTCCCTGACGGCGCTCGACCTCGTCACCGTATGAACGACCGCACGAAGGGCGCGAAGGAACAGAAGGGCACGCCTTCCGCACCGAACCGGGGCGAGCCCGAGCAGCGCCGGGCCGGCGTACTGCGCGGTCTCACCGCCGTCTTCGCGCTCACCCTGCGGGCCTGCCCCGGTGCACTCGCCGCCCGCGTGGCCACCGTCGTCATCGCCGGCGCGGCCCCCATCGCCGCGTCCTGGCTCCTCAAGTACGTGGTGGACCAGCTCACTTCGCAGCAGGTCCGGGTCGCCGACCTCACCTGGGCCGCCGCCGGGATCGGCCTGCTCACCGTGCTGCTCGCCGCCGGCTCGTCCGTCGGCTCGTATGCGGACGCCCGCATCCGGCGCGCCACCGCCACCCGTGCCCAGAGCGAGCTGCTCGAGGCCGTCAACCGGCTCAGCGGCCTGTCCCGGCTCGAACAGCCCGCCTTCCACGACCGCCTCCAACTCGCCATCCAGAGCGCGCAAGGAGCCGAGCGCCTCGTCGGCGCCGCACTCCAGGGCGCGCAGTCCCTCCTCACCCTGCTGGGCTTCCTCGGCAGCCTGCTGCTCATCAGCCCCACCCTGGCCCTGATCGTGGTGGCCGCCGCCGTCCCCGCTCTCTTCGCCCAGCTGGCCAACAGCCGCCACCGCGCGGACATGTTCTGGCGCACCAGCAATCTCGCCCGCCGCCAGATCTTCTACCGGGGGCTGCTCACCGACACCCAGGCCGCGAAGGAGATCCGCCTCTACGGGCTCGGCTCCTACTTCGCCCAGCGTCTGCGCGACGATCTGGACGGCATCAACGGGCAGGAGGAGCACCTCGACCGCCGCCTCGTCCGCCATGAGACGGCGCTCGCCGTCCTCGGCGCGGCCGTCTCCACCGGGGCGCTCGTCTGGGGCGTGCACCAGGCCGCCACGCACGCCCTGACCGCCGGCGACGTCTCGCTGCTTGTCGCCGCGCTCGCCGGAGTGCAGTCCTCCCTCATCGGCCTGGTCGGATGCATCGCCCAGAGCCACCAGACCGCCTTGCTGTTCGGCCATTTCCTGTACGTCACGCAGGTCGAGGACGACCTCCCCGCACCGTCCGCCCCGATCGAACCGCCGCCCCTGAGCCGGGGGATCGAGCTCCGTGACGTGTGGTTCCGCTACTCCGACGACGGACCGTGGATCCTGCGCGGCGTCGACCTGACCATCGCGTACGGCACGAGCCTGGCCGTCGTCGGACTCAACGGGGCCGGCAAGAGCACCCTCGTGAAACTGCTCTGCCGGCTCTACGACCCGCAGCGCGGCAGCATCCTGTGGGACGGCACCGACCTCAGGGACATCCCCGCCGACCTGCTGCGCCGACGGATCAGCGTCGTCTTCCAGGACCCCATGGAGTACGACCTGACCGCCGGCGAGAACATCGGGCTCGGCGACCTCGACGCCCTGCGCGACCCGGCCCGTATCCACGCCGCCGCCGCGGACGCGGACATCCACACGGCGCTCGCCCGCCTCCCGCAGGGCTACGACACCATGCTCAGCCGGATGTTCTTCCCCGACGACACCGAAGAGAGCGCCCCGGGCGTCCAGTTGTCGGGCGGCCAGTGGCAACGGCTCGCGCTCGCCCGGGCCCTGATGCGCTCCGGACGCGACCTGATGATCCTCGACGAGCCAGGCACCGGCCTCGACGCGGTCGCCGAACGCCATATCCACGACCGGCTCACCGCACTGCGCCAGGGCGCTACCAGCATCCTCGTCTCGCACCGCATGGGCACCGCACGCGCCGCCGACCACATCGTGGTCATCGCCGACGGAACCGTACGGGAGGCAGGCACGCACGAGGAGCTGATGTCCCTCGGCGGCGCCTACGCCGAGCTGTTCACGACGCAGGCCGAGGGGTACGCCGTGGAGCAGAGTGCCGAGGAGACCGTCCGGTGACCGCGGCGGTGCTCCTCGCCTCGGCCGGACTGCCGCTGCTCGCGCTGCTGTTGCTGCGCGGGCGCCTGGTGGCCGTGACCGTCCGCGGGTACAGCATGTCGCCCACGCTCATGCCCGGCGACCGGGTCCTCATGCTCCGCGGCCGGCGCCGTATCGCCCCCGGACGGATGGCCGTCGTGGTCGCCCCCCACCCCGAGCACGGCTGGCGGCCACCCGCCGGGGACACGCCCACGACCTGGTACGTGAAGCATGTCGTGGCCGTCGCCGGAGAACCCGTACCCGACTGGGCCCACCGGTGCGCGGGACCCCGCGTACCCTCGCGCATGCTCGTGCTGCTCGGCGAGCAGCCGGGCTCGTCGGACTCGAAGCAGTGGGGCTACTGCCCCGAGGACAAGGTCATCGGCACCGTCTTGGTCCGGCTCCGGGCGGCCGAACGGGCGGATGCGCCCGCCGCACCCGTCGCACCCGCCGCACCCGCCGCGCCGGACGCCCCGGGAACCAGGCCCTAGTTCACCTCGGGCATCGGCAGATCCAGCCGTCCGAGCCTGACCGGGTCGCTCACCACCGAGATCTCGGTGATCCGGCCGTCCGCGACCGTGAACGCGAGCACCGACATGACCCGGCCGTCCGCACCCCAGGCGACAAGCCCGAGGCGGCCGTCTACCAGCGCCGGGCGCCCGACCGTGGCGCCGCCCGCGCCGAAGCGGGCGTTGGCCGCGACCTTGGTGGCGCCGAGGACCACGACCGGCTCGCCCCCGGTGTCGACGCTCAGGCGGACCTCGGGGTCGAGCACCCGCAGGAGGTCGTCGAAGTTGCCGCTTCGGGAGGCCGCAAGGAAGGCGCGGACCACCGCACGCTGTTCGGGCCCGGTCTCCTCGGGACGTTCGGCCGACTGCACCTTGCGCCGGGCACGGCTGGCCATCATCTTCGCCGCGTCGGTGGACTTGCCGAGGATCCGGCCGATCTCGTCGAACGGCACCGCGAACAGGTCGTGCAGGACGAACGCGAGCCGCTCGTTCGGCCCGAGCGACTCCAGGACGACCAGGAGCGCGGCCCCGACCGAGTCGGCGAGCGCCGCGGTCTCCTCGGGAGCGGGCGCGGGGTCGGTTCCGAGGGTCACCACGAGCTCCGGCAGCTGATCGTCGTACGAGGCCTGGGGGTGGGTCTTGCGTGAGCGCAGCACGTCGAGGCTGAGCCGGCTGACGACGGTGGTCAGCCAGCCGCCCAGGTTGTCGATGGCCGCGGTGTCCTGCCGCGCGAGGCGCAGCCAGGCCTCCTGGACCACGTCCTCGGCGTCCGCATGCGAGCCGAGCATCCGGTGGGCGACCGCGTGCAGCCTGCCGCGCTGGTCCTCGAAGGCCTGCGCCACGGGCTCGGCCGGGCGGGGTTCGGGCATGTTGTTACCTTCCTCGGGAGTGCTCCGTCATGGGTGATGACGGGCCCGAACGGGTCCGGGTAACGAGTGAGGAGCATCCCGATGGAAGCACGGATCAAGAGCACGCCGAATGCCGACGTGACCACCGCGGTCAAGCATCTCTACAAGGCGATAGCCGCCGGCGGCGTGGACCACCGGGTGCTCAGCCTGGTGCATCTGCGCGCCAGCCAGATCAACGGCTGCGCACCCTGCGTCCACGCCTCGGTGACCGCGGCGAAGAAGGCGGGCGAGACGGACGAGCGGCTGCACGCCGCGGGCACCTGGCGCGAGACGCCCTTCTTCACCGACGAGGAGCGGGCCGCCCTCGCGCTCACCGAGGCCGCCACCCGTATCCAGGACGGCGCCCCCGGAGTGACGGACGAGATCTGGGACGCGGCCGCCGACCACTTCACCGAGGAGCAGCTGGGCGCGATCACCCTGGAGATCGCCATGACCAACTTCTTCAACCGCATCAACCACACGATCCGGGAGCAGGCCGGCAAGACCTGGTAACTCCGGCTGAGTCGGCGGTGGTTGACGTTCCCCCAGGTGACCAGGCCCTGGGGGAACGGAGTTTGTCAGAGCCGTTGACGAATACCTGTGCCCGCCCTAGCTTCGTCGCGTCCTTCGCCATATCTCATATACGAGACGCGATATCTGATCCGAGACGAGGCTGACGCATGAGAGCGGGACGCAGGAGAGCGGCGTGGAAGGTTTCGGTCCTCGCGCTGGGTGCTTTGCTGGTCGCTTCGGGCGCGGTGCAGGCCGACGGCCGGCAGCCGGCACGGGAGACAGTCGTACGGTCCACCGCCGACACCCCGGTACGGCAAGCCGCCCGTGACCTCGGCCGCGAGGTGCTGCCCGAAGGGGATGGCTGGGCGAGCGAGGGCGGCGGCACCACGGGCGGCGCCGCCGCGGACGCCGCGCATGTCTTCACCGTGCGCACCCGCGCCGAGCTGGTGCGGGCCCTGGACGGCGGCAGCGACACCCCGAAGATCATCAAGCTGGTGGGCACGGTCGACGCCAACACCGACGACCGCGGCCGCCCGCTCGACTGCGCGGACTACGCGACCGGGGGATTCGACCTCAAGGCCTATCTGAAGGCGTACGACCCCCGCACCTGGGGCGCCGCCAAGCCCTCCGGACCCCAGGAGCAGGCCCGCGCCGCCTCCGCCGCACGGCAGGCAGAACGCGTCGAACTCGCCGTCGGCTCCAACACCACGCTCGTCGGCCAGGGTTCAGACGCCGTGCTCGAGGGCGGCAGCCTCCAGGTCGAGAACGCGGACAACGTCATCATCCGCAACCTCGAAGTACGCGACGCCTACGACTGTTTCCCCGCCTGGCAGCCCAACACCGGCGGCCTCGGCGACTGGAAGTCCGCGTACGACACCATCTGGCTGCGCGGCGCCACCCACGTCTGGATCGACCACGTCACCGCGAGCGACGGCGACCGCCCCGACGCACGCGAGCCCGTGTACTTCGCCCGCCCCTATCTGCGCCACGACGGGCTCCTGGACATCACCAACGGCGCCGACCTGGTCACCGTCTCGTGGAGCGTCTTCGACGAGCACGACAAGGCGATGCTGATCGGCAACGGCGACGGTGTCACCACCGACCGCGGCAAACTGCGTGTCACCCTCCACCACAACCGGTTCAAGTCCGTCGTCCAGCGCGCTCCGCGCGTGCGCTTCGGCCAGGTGCACCTCTACAACAACCGCTACGACGTCCCGGACGGCCGCGAAGGCGACTACCGCTACTCGATCGGTGTCTCCACCGAGTCGCGGATCGTCGCCGAGAACAACTCCTTCACCGCCCCCGCCCATATCGAGGTCGCGGACCTCGTGAAGAGCTGGAACGGTACAGCGCTGAGCCAGCGGGGCAACGAGTTCAACGGCTTCCCCGTCGACCTGCTCGCCACCTACAACGCGTACAACTCCGGCAGCGAGCGCGATCTCGTCGCGGACGTCGGCTGGACCCCCGAGCTGCACGGCCGGATCGACGGCGCGCGGGTGGCGGCGCGGGACGTGGCGCGCGAGGCGGGTGCGGGCCGCCTGAACCTGTCCGCTCCCTCAACTAGCGCTGCGAAGACCGCAGTTGGCGCAGACCAGGCCGCCCACGCGAGCGCCACAACTGTCCGGCACACCGACCGCCCCCACGGCTTCGCCTCCCTCGCCGGCGGCACCACCGGGGGAGCCGGCGGCAAGGTCGTCACCGTCCGTACCCAGGCCGACCTGGCCAAGTACGCGGCCGCGCCCGAGCCGTACGTCATCCGGATCGCGGGCGCGATCGAGGTGGCGCCCTTCGGCTCGGACATCGTGGTGGCCTCCGACAAGACCCTCGTCGGCGTCGGCACCTCGGGCGAGATCGTGCACGGCGAGCTGCACCTCAACCCCGGCACGAGCAACGTCATCATCCGCAACCTCACCATCCGCGACTCGTACGTCGAGGGCGACTGGGACGGCAAGACCACCGACTTCGACGCGATCCAGATGGACTCCGTGCACCACGTGTGGATCGACCACAACCGCCTGACGCGCATGGGCGACGGGCTGCTCGACATCCGCAAGGACAGCGACTACATCACCGTCTCCTACAACCGCTTCGAGAACCACAACAAGGCGCTCGGCATCGGCTGGACCGAGAACACGAAGACCCGGATCACCATCGACCACAACTGGTTCCTCGGCACCAAGCAGCGCAACCCGTCGGCCGACAACTGCGCCTACGCGCACCTCTACAACAACTACCTGTCGGCCCAGGTCGACGACGGCGATCCCGTGTGGACGTACGGGAACTGGGCGCGCGGCAGCACGAAGATGGTGATCGAGAACAGTTACTACGACGGCGTGCAGCACCCCTATCAGGCGGACGCCGGAGCCGAGTTGGTGGAGCGGGGCTCGGTCCTGAAGAACACCACGGGCCGCCATGACGAGTGGGGCGCGGCCTTCGACCCGCGGTCCTTCTACCGCTACCGGCTCGACCCGGCGCGTGCGGTACCGGCACTGGTCCGCGCGTTCTCCGGACCGCAGTAGGCGCCACGTCCGCCGGCGCGGCACCCGGGCCTCCCGGGCGCCGCGCACCGCCTAACCTCTCCCTGTGCCAGCTCCCCGCCTGAACCGCGTCGCCGTCCTCGTGCTCGAAGGCGCCAAGCCGCTCGACGTCGGCATTCCCGCGCAGGTGTTCACGACCCGCGCGAGCATGCCGTACGAGGTGCGGGTCTGCGGGGCGGCGCCCGGGCTCGTGACGGGGGGCGACGGGCTCGCGTACTCGGTCGCGCACGGGCTCGACGCCCTGGAGTGGGCCGAGATCGTCTTCGTGCCCGGCTACCGGTTCCCGGACCGCGAGGACCCGCCGGGCAACGTCGTGGGCGCGCTGCTCGGCGCCCATGAGCGGGGCGCACGGCTCGCCGCGATCTCGACGGGGGCGTTCGCGCTGGCCGCCACGGGACTCCTGGACGGTCGGCGGGCCACGACGCACTGGCACTACACCCGGGCGCTCGCGGCCCGGTACCCGCGCGTCCAGGTGGACGAGAACGTGCTCTTCGTCGACGAGGGCAGCGTGCTGACCTCGGCCGGCGCCGCCTCCGGTATCGACCTGTGCCTGCACATCGTGCGCGGCGACCTCGGGGTGGCCGCGTCCAACCATGCGGCCAGGCGTCTTGTCGCCGCCCCCTACCGCAGCGGCGGCCAGGCGCAGTACGTGCCGCGCAGTGTGCCCGAGCCGCTCGGTGAGCGGTTCGCCGTCACCCGCGAGTGGGCGCTGCACCGGCTCGGCGAACCCCTCACCCTGGACGAACTGGCGCGCCAGGCAGGGGTGTCGGCGCGCACCTTCTCCCGGCGCTTCGCCGAGGAGACCGGGTACACGCCGATGCAGTGGGTGCTGCGCGCCCGCCTTGATCTGGCCCGTGAACTGCTCGAACGCTCACAGCGCAGCGTCGAGCAGATCGCCGCCGACGTCGGGCTCGGCACCGGGGCGAATCTGCGGACGCACTTCCAGCAGATCCTCGGCACCACACCGAGCGAGTACCGGCGCACCTTCACGCGAGGTACCTGACCCCGGGCACGCGAGGTACCTGACACCGCAGACGGGCGCCTGGCGGGATCCTTTCGAACCATGGCGATCCCGCCACTGTCCGCGCGAGGCGCGGCGAGCGAGCCTGGTGGCGAAGGACAGACGGAAAAGGGGACACCACTCATGACTCGCATCGCCATCAACGGATTCGGCCGCATCGGACGCAATGTGCTGCGCGCCCTGCTCGAACGCGACAGCGGCCTGGAGGTCGTCGCCGTCAACGACCTCACCGAACCCGCCGCGCTCGCCCGCCTGCTCGCCTTCGACAGCACCTCCGGACGGCTCGGCCGCCCCGTGACCGTCGACGGGGACACGCTCGTCGTCGACGGCCACCGCATCAAGGTGCTCGCCGAACGCGAGCCCGCGCAGCTGCCCTGGGCCGAACTCGGCGTCGACCTCGTGCTCGAGGCCACCGGCCGCTTCACCTCGGCGAAGGCGGCCCGCGCCCACCTCGACGCGGGCGCACGCAAGGTCCTGGTCAGCGCGCCATCGGACGGCGCCGACATCACGCTCGCGTACGGGGTCAACTCCGACGCGTACGACCCGGACCTGCACACCATCGTCTCGAACGCGTCCTGCACCACCAACGCGCTCGCACCGCTGGCCCAGGTCCTCGACCAACTCGCCGGTATCGAGCACGGGTTCATGACCACCGTGCACGCCTACACGCAGGAGCAGAACCTGCAGGACGGCCCGCACCGCGACCCCCGCCGCGCCCGCGCCGCCGGCGTCAACATCGTGCCGACCACGACCGGCGCCGCCAAGGCGATCGGCCTGGTTCTGCCGAACCTCGACGGCAAGCTGTCCGGCGACTCGATCCGTGTGCCCGTACCGGTCGGCTCGATCGTCGAGCTCAACACCACCGTCGCCCGCGACGTGACCCTCGACGAGGTGCTCGCCGCCTACCGCACCGCGGCCGAGGGCCCGTTGGCCGGCGTCCTGGAGTACTCCGAGGACGCGCTCGTCTCGTCCGACATCACCGGCAACCCGGCCTCGTCGATCTTCGACTCGGCGCTCACCCGGGTCGACGGCCGCCACATCAAGGTCGTCGCCTGGTACGACAACGAGTGGGGCTTTTCGAACCGTGTGATCGACACCCTCGAACTGCTCGCCGCCGGCTGACCGCCACTTCTGCAGCACCCGTACCGGTGGCCCAACGGTGCCACCGGCACGGGTAGGTCACCTCAAGCCGTTGTCGTACCCAGAGGTATACGGCGAGTGTGCTGCCGCATGGGGTACGTGAATCGAAGAACCATGCACATAGGCCTGTCGGCCGCGGTGCTCGGCGGACTGCTCACATCGGTCCAGTCGGCATCCGCCGCCGCAGCGCCTGCCGCCACCGGACAGCAGAAGGTCATCGTCGTGCTCGACGGGGCCTCGGCGATCGAGGCACCCGCGGGTGCCTCGAAGGACGCGAAGCCCGGCGAGGTCAAGGCCGAACGGGCCGGCATCGCCGGGCAGCAGAAGGACTTCCTGGGCCGCGCGAAGGGCGCCGGGGTCGACCCGAAGTCCGTGCGCAAGCTCGGGCTCCTGGTGAACGCCGTGGCGATGACCGTCGACGCGGACGAGATCGCGGCGCTGAAGAAGCTGCCCGGGGTCAAGTCCGTGGTGCCGGACGCCCGGATGAAGATCACCATGGCCGATGCCAACGAACTCGTCGGCAACACCGGCGTATGGCAGCGCGAGGACGCCAAGGGACAGAAGGTGACCGGCAAGGGCGTCACGGTCGCCGTCATCGACTCCGGTATCGACTACACACACCCCGACCTGGGCGGCTGCCTGGGCGAGGACTGCAAGGTCGTCGGCGGATACGACTTCGTCGAGGACGACGCCGACCCGATGGACGACAACGGGCACGGCACGCACGTCGGCGGCATCGTCGCCGCCAAGTCCGCGACGGACAACGGTGTCACGGGTGCCGCACCCGACGCCGAGCTGCTCGCGTACAAGGTGATGGACCAGGACGGCTACGGCGAGATGTCCGACGTCATCGCCGGCATCGAGGCGGGCGCCGACCCGGCCAACCCCCACCGCCCGGACATCATCAACCTCAGCATCGGCGCCACCGGACCCGGTATCGACGGCACCGACCCGGTCGGCCTCGCCGCCACCGCCGCCTCCGACGCGGGCATCATCGTGGTCGCCGCGGCGGGCAACGATGGTCAGCAGTACGCGATCGGCTCGCCCGGTTCGGCGGAGGGCGTCCTGACCGTCGGCGCCTCCACCTCCCGTACGCGGGTGCCGCACGCGGCCGTCGGCAAGGACGAGATCCAGACGTACCCGGGTGTGATGACCGCCTACGGTCCCACCGAGCCGGCCACCGGCCGGGTCGTCGACCTGGGCTGGGGCGAGCCCGCGGACTGGGAGCGCGCCGGCGACGTCAAGGGCAAGGTGCTGCTCTTCGCGTATCCGCCCGGGCAGACCGAAGAGGACGGCGTCCAGGACTTCGAGCAGAAGTTCTACGAGGAGGCCGAGAAGCGCGGCGCCCTCGCCGTGATCGGCGGTGTGAGCCCGAGCGGCGCGCCGGTCGCCGCCGAACAGGGCCGCGAGCAGGCCGAGCAGCCGCAGGAGACGCCCAAGGGCGAGGCGCGGGTGGCGCCCAACAGCGGCACCCTCGGCACTCTCGGCACCGACCACTGGCGGATGGACAAGCTGGCGATCCTCGGTGTGGACCGGCTGACCGGTCAGGAGCTGGGCAAGCTGGCCGGCACCGACACCGAGATTACTGTCAGCTCCACCGACTCCAGCGACCAGATCGCCTCGTTCTCCTCGCGCGGCCCGAGCCCGCGCTTCGGCCTGGAGCCCGAGATCGTGGCCCCGGGCGTGGAGATCCGCTCCACCGTGCCCAAGTCCCTTGTCTCCACCGGGTACTTCCGGCTCTCGGGCACCTCGATGGCCTCCCCGCTGGTCGCCGGGTCCGCCGCGCTCCTGCGCCAGCTGCACCCGGACAAGACCGCCGCGGAACTGCGCGACGAACTGACCGGGACCGCCAAGCCGCTCGACGCCGCGATCACCGCTCAGGGCGCCGGCCGCCTGAACACCGACGCCGCCGCCGACGCCCGGATCTCCGCCTCCCCGGCGACGCTGGCCTTCGGCCACCCCGACGCCGACGAGGACGAGGTCGAGGGGCGCAGGACCCTCACCCTGCACAACTCCTCGGACCGCGCGGTCAACGCCCGCGTCCGCGGTGACGACCAGGCGCGCGTCTCCCCGTCGTCCGTCCGGATCCCGGCGCACGGCAACGTCAAGGTGACCGTGTCCGCGGAGGCCGACCGCCCCGCCGTCTACGAGGACATCACGGGCCGGATCTCGGTCGACCCGGAGCGCGGCCCCGACCTCACCGTCCCGTACCAGCTCACCTTCATGCCCCTGGAGGTCGAGGCCACGCCCGACCCCTCGGACGGCACGGCGACCGTGTACGTCTACTCCCAGGTCGCCATCGAGTCCACCTCGAAGCTGAAGGTCGACCCGCGCCACGGCCGGTCGTACGAGGTGCCGCTGAAGAAGGCGGCGCCGACGCACTACGTGGCCGAGTTCGAGGACCTGCGGCCGGGCACGTACGACCTGACGGTGAACGGCCGCTCGGTGTACGGCAACACGGTCTATGGCGAAGGGGCCTTCGAGGTCACCCGCGAGACCGAGTACAGCGGCAAGTGGAAGCCGGTCGGCCCGTACAGCGCCGGCAGCAACCTCACGCTCGCCCCGAGCGACCCGGACCAGGGCGTGGTGTCCACCGGCACCACCGGCGGCGCCTGGGTCACCACCGACAAGGGCAGGTCCTGGCAGCAGCGCACCCGGCTGCCGTTCGGCGGCGCCAAGCAGCCGCCGGTCATCGTGGTCGACGAGAGCGATGCCGCGCACTGGTGGGTCGCGGTCCGCTCCGACCACCCGCCGGTGCAGTACGGCGGTCTGCTCATGGAGACCCGGGACAACGGCCGCACCTGGACCAAGCTGAACGCCCCGGCCTCCCCGTACGTCAACCTGATCTCCGACCCGAAGCACCGCGTGCTGATCGCCGAGGACCTGCTCGGGCAGTACACCGTGAGCCGTGACCGGGGCCGGACCTGGAAGGTCGAGGATCTCGGCTTCCCGACGGACTACATCCTGTCCGTGCAGCTCGGCGGCGATGACCTCTACGGCTGGGAGGGCAAGAACATCTGGGTGATCCGGGACTTCCTGTCCGGGGACCCGAAGCCCGCGGAGAAGGTCTTCACCGGCACCGCGGAACAGACGTTCTTCGGTTACGACGTCTCCGGGCCGCTCGTCACCCTGCAGGTGCAGGGCACCGACGCGGGCCTCAGGGTCAGCGAGGACGGCGGCCGCACCTGGACCAACACCAAGCGGCGGCCCAACGGCATGGTGAACGTGTCGGACGGGCAGATCCTCCACGACGACCAGGGCAGACTCAGCCGCAGCACCGACGGCGGCAAGAGCTGGACGAGCGTGGACAAGCCCAACCGCGACACGGTGACCGAGGACTTCGACGTGTGGGCCGACGGCTCGCACACCGTGGGCTTCACCTCCGGCATCATGCGCGGCGGCGAGAACGGCGCGTACGACAGGATCGGCGTCCAGGGCAGCACGGTGTCCTCGCTCACCGTCTCCGACGGCAAGGTCCTGGCCGGCACCGAGAGCGGCGTCTACCGCGCCCCTCTCGGGTCGGATGAACCCGACTGGGGCCAGGGCGAGTTCGAGGGTTCCACCGGCGCCGGCTTCCCGCTGATGCAGGCCTCCGGCAAGACGGTCTGGCGGGTCCTCGACGGCCTGTTCGGCTCCTTCCTCCAGCGCAGCACGGACGGCGGTACGACGTGGGAGGAGCGCGGACAGCTCGACGGCGACCTCACCGCGCTGCACATCGATCCGCGCAACCCCGACAAGGTGACCGTCGGCTACGCCAACCGCCGGGCCGGCGGGGTGTACACCACCTCCGACGGCGGCGAGAGCTGGACCTCGTACAACCACAAGCTGTACGTGGGCGCCCTGGCACAGAAGCCCGGCTCCGGCCGGCTGTGGCTCGGCGGCCCGCTCGGCCTGTGGTACTCCGACGACGGCGGGAAGACGCTGAAGAAGGCGGACGACAAGGAGACCACCGCGATCGCCTTCGAGGGCTCGCGGATCATCGCGGGCGGCCCGGACCTGCGCTACTCGACCGACGGCGGACGGACCTTCCGTACCGGTGACTCGGGCGGGCTGCGGATGAAGGTCTCCGACATCGTGGAGATCGACGGAGATCTGTACGCCGGCACGCAGAGCCGCTGGGACTGGGGCAACCCGTTCGGGGGCCGCGGCGTGCTCAAGTCCGATGACGGCGGCCGCACTTGGGACAGTCTCGCGCGCGGAATGCAGAACACCGACGTGCAGTCCCTCGTCGCCGATCCTTCCGGCGACGCGTTGTACGCCGGTACGTACGAGGGCGGTGTGCTCCGGCTGACGCTGGACGACTGATCCCCGCGCATCTGGACGACTGACCGCCAGGGTGGGTCCGGCCCGGTTTCGGGCCGGCCCCACCCTGTGCCGGTTCTGTGAGAACCCCGTGGAAGCGGTGTCGCAGGCCCCGCTTATGCTGCGCGGACGATCACGCAGCACCTGGGGAGGGCGCGGCATGCTGGGGAAGCTGTTCGGCAGGGGCGGGGAAGGCCCGGCGGGGGATCCGCACGCCCTTGCGCCCCGCAAGGGCAAGCACGGGGTGTACACGCTGCGGGCGCTCGGCGACCCGCGGGTGCTCGCCGCCGTGGAGGCCGCCGACGCGGGGGACTGGACCGCGGTGAAGGCGGCCCTCGCGCCGTTCGACCTCGGGCGCGACCAGGCGGTCCTCGGTCAGCTGACCGATATCGACGGTCTGGAGCAGTGGATCGTCCGGGCCGCCGACGAGGACGAGGAGCACCGGGCGACCGCCCTGCTGATCTCGGGTGCGCGCCATGTCCACTGGGGCTGGGAGGCACGTACTTCGGACCTGGCCAAGAACGTCACGCGCGAGCAGTGGCAGATCTTCTACGAGCGGCTGCGGATCGCCGAGGAGCACCTCCTCCAGGCAGCGGAGCTCCGGCCCGACTGGATCACGCCGTGGCGCCATCTGCTCACCTCGGGCCGCGGCATGTCCGTCGACGACAGCGTCAAGGAGGCCCGGCTCGCGGCCGGTCTGCGCCGCGATCCGCTGAACCTGGACATCCACCTGGAGTGGGTCTCGCAGCTGCAGCCCCGCTGGGGCGGCGAGCCGGGGCAGGCCCTGGAGTTCGCCCGCAAGGCCTTCGCCGCCGCACCCGACGGGCACCGGCTCGGCTGTGCCGTGGCCATGGCGTACGTCGAGCAGTGGGTGGAGTCGGACGACAGCGACTGCCTCCAGGACCCCAGGATCCGGACCGAGTTGAGGGAAGCGGCGGAGCGCAGCGTCCTGCACCACGCGTACGAGCGCCGCCCGGGCTGGCAGGGCGACTACAACATCTTCGCCATGGCCCTCTCCCTCGCCGGCAGCAGCAAGGCCTCGAACGTCTTCCGCGAGCTGGACGGTGTGTTCACCGAGTGGCCGTGGACCTTCATGGCGGACCCGCAGAAGACGTACGCGCGCTTCCGCAAGGCCTTCTGAGCCGCCACCCCTTCGTCTGCCCGCCGCCCACCACACTCCGGACTGCCCTATGAGCCTGCCCGAGAACACCGCCGCCGACCGCACCTTCCAGGTCGATCTGCGCGGCCTCGTCGACCTCCTCTCCCACCACCTCTACTCCAGCCCCCGGGTCTACCTGCGTGAGCTCATGCAGAACGCGGTGGACGCCCTGACCGCCCGCCGCGCCCTCGAACCCCAGGGCGCCTTCGGCATCCGGCTGTACGCGGACGGCGGCGTCGTCCGCGTCGAGGACGACGGTGTCGGTCTCACCGAGGCCGATGTGCACACCTTCCTCGCCACCATCGGCCGCTCCAGCAAACGAGCCGACAAGATCGCCGAGCAACGGGCCGACTTCATCGGCCAGTTCGGCATCGGCCTGCTCTCCTGCTTCCTTGTCGCGGACGAGATCCACGTGGTCAGCCGCAGCGCCTGCACCCCCGATGCCCCCGCCGTCGAATGGCGCGGCCGCGGCGACGGCAGCTACACCGTGCGTACGCTCCCGGCCTCGGCCCGCCCGCAGCCGGGCACCACCGTGACGCTCACGCCCCGCGCCGACGCGGCCGAATGGACCCGCCCGGCCCAAGTGCACGCCCTGGCACGGCACTTCGGCTCGCTCCTTCGCCACCCGGTGACCTTCGACGACGGTGCGGGCGGACCGGCCGTGCCCGTCAACCCGGAGCCCGCGCCCTGGTCCCTGACGCACCCGACACCCGGTGCGCGGGGCCGCGCCCTGGCCGCGTACGGCGAAGAGGTCTTCGGCTTCAAGCCGCTCGACACCATCGAACTCGACCTGCCCGCCGTCGGGTTGAAGGGCATCGCCTGCATCCTGCCCGACGCCGTGCCGAGTGGCCGCCGCCACGGCCACCGCGTGCACGTCAAGGGCATGCTCCTGTCCGAACAGGCCCCGGAGATCCTGCCCGACTGGGCCTTCTTCGTCCGCTGCGTCGTCGACGCCGAGTCCCTGCGCCCGACGGCCTCGCGCGAGTCCCTGTACGAGGACGACACCCTCGCCGCCGTACGCGACGCACTCGCCGAACGGCTTCGCGAGTGGATCGCCAAGGCCGCCGCCAGCGACCCCGACCTGCTCGCCCGCTTCCTCCAGGTCCATCACCTGGCCGTGAAGTCCCTCGCCGTGCACGACGACGAGATCCTGCGGATGCTGCTGCCCTGGCTGCCGTTCGAGACCACCGACGGACACGCCACGCTCGACGAGTTCGCCCGCACCCACCGCACCGTGCTCGTCACCGCGAGCGTGGAGGAGTTCCGGCAGGTCGCCGCGATCGCGTCCGCGGCCGGACTCGGCGTGGTCAACGGCGGCTACACGTACGACCGCGAGCTCGTCCACCGGCTGCCCGAGATCCGGCCCGAGGTGAGCGTCGCCGACCTCGACCCGGAGACGCTCACCGCCCATCTCGACCCCGTCGACCGCGAGACCGAACTGGCCGCCGCGGCCTATCTCGCGCGCGCCCGCGACGCCCTCGCCGTCTTCGACTGCGATGTCGCCCTGCGCACTTTTCAGCCCGCGTCCGCCCCGGCCCTGCTCATCGACAGCCGCGACGCCCGGCACGAACGCACCCGCTCCCAGCTCGCCCGCGAGCAGGAAGGCGGCCTGTGGGGCGACATCCTCGGCTCCCTGCGCCAGGAGGTGCCGCGGGCCCAGCTGATCCTCAACCAGCTCAACCCCCTGGTCCGCACCGCCGTGACCATCGAGGAGCCCGAACTCGCCCGCACCAGCGCCGAAGCCCTCTACGGGCAGGCCGCGATGCTGTCGCGGCGGCCGCTGCGGCCCGCCGAATCCAGCCTCATCAACCGCTCCTTCCTCGACCTGCTCGCCCACGCCCTCCGCAAGGACAGCTGACGATGCCGACCGCACACCCGCCGCAGAACACCGACGAGCTCTACGAGGCGCTGCGCGACAACGACCAGCGCCCCTACGGCCGGACGCGCACCGTCACGGCCGAGGAACTCGTGGACGCGGCCGAGCAGTTCGACGATCCCGCCGCGCTCGCCGACGCACTGCTCGAACTCCAGGAGGCGTACACCTACGGCTCCGAACCCCGTAAGTCCCCGGTCGTCTTCGCCCGGCTGCTCAACCTCTACGACGAGCAGCCGGACGTCTTCGACGAGCGCCCGGGCCACCAGCTCTTCTTGGGCTTCAAGTGGGGGGCGGACGCCCTGCTCTCGCTGCCCGAGGTGCCGCTCGCCACACTGCGCCAGTGGCTGGCCGAGATGCGCGACCGGTACACGAAGGCCGGTCTCGACCTGCAGCCGTATTACGGGCAGGCGTACCAGCTCGCCGTCCATGCCGGCGAGGACACCGCCCTCGCCTACGAGTTGTGGGCGGCCCGCGCCCGCAGCCGGTACAGCGACTGCGAGGCCTGCGAGATCTGCGAACGCGCCCGGCACCACCTCGCGGCGGGCGACGACCAGGGTGCCCTGCGGGTCTGGGAACCGGTGCTCACCGGCAAGGACTCCTGCCAGGAGGAGCCCGCCCGCTCCATCTCGTACGCCCTGCTCGCCCTGCTCCGCACCGGCCAGGCCGACCGGGCCCGCGAGCTGCACCTCGCCGGGTACCGTGCCTGCCGCCGCAACCCCTCGACGGCCGGCGAGGTCGGCCGGCATCTGGAGTTCTGCGCGCTGACCGGGAACGAGGCGCGCGGTCTTGAACTGCTCGCCGAGAACCGGAGCCTGTTCGCGGAGGTGGACTCGCCTGCCGACCTGCTCTCCTTCCTCACCGGCGTGGAAGTCCTGCTCCGGCGCGTCGAGTTCCTCGGCCACGGCGAGCTCGCCGCCGCCGGATACCCGGGCCGCACCTGGACGGTCGCCGGGCTGCGCGCCGAGGTGGGCCGCCGCGCCGACGGGCTCGCCGGACGCTTCGGCGCCCGCAACGGCACCGCGGCCGTCAGCGGGCGCCGCCGCGCCCGCCTGGACCGCGCGCCGCTGCTCGACGCCCTCGAGCTGACGCTGCGGCCACGGGTGCTCGACGACCTGGCGGCCCCAGTCGCCGGTCCCGCCCCCGCCCCCGTTCCCGCCCGCCCGGCCCCCTCCGTGCCCGAGTCGCTCACCGAACTGATCCTGCGGGCACGGGAGCTGGACGAGCTGGGTCACCCGGGCGATACGGCCTGCTGGGCACGGCTGCGCGTGCTGACCGCCGCGCGCGACTACCGGCACCCCGACGATCCGGCCGTCGGGCCGCTCGCCCGGCTGCGGGCCGACCTGCTGACCGACGAGGCCTACACGGCCCGCAACAAGGACGAGTTCGACGAGGCCGTGGCGCTGCACGAGGAGGCGGCCGGGCTCTACGAGGACGCCGGGCTCGCCGGCCACGCGGCCGTCGCGCAGGCGTGCGCCCTGCTCGCGGCGGCGGAGGCGCCGGCGCGGGAAGGGGCGGGCGCGTCCGGGGCCGACGGTTCCGACGGCTCGCAGGGTTCCGACGGCTCCCACGGTCCAGGCGGCTCCCAGGGTTCCGACGGCTCCGGCGGCTCCCACGGTTCCGACGGCTCCGGCGGCGACGAGGCCGCCGCGACCGCCGCGCAGATCGACGCCCTGACCGCCGCCCACGCGTCCATCGTCCGCCTCCATCAGGAGACCCCGGGCCTCACCCCGCACCACGAGGCCCGGCTCCTGCGCCTGCGCGCCTCCGCCCTCGGCATCCGTCTGCAGACCTCGCACCGCGAGGAGCACATCGCCCCGGCCCACGCCGAGCTCGACCTGCTGCAGGAGTGCGCCGACCGGCACCGGCTCGCCGGACAGAGCTCCGGCGCCGGACTCCTGCGCGCCACCCTGCACGCGCTCTCCGGAGATCTGCCGGGCGCCGTCACCCGGATCGACGCCCTGCTCGTCCGGCTGCGGAGCGAAGGCCCCGCGTGGCACCTGCCGCGCACCCTGGGTCTGCGCGGCCGCCTCCATCTCGGTCTGCAGGACCCGCAGTCGGCGTACACGGATCTGACCGAGGCCCTGCGCCACGCCGCCGAGTGGCCCGCCGACTCGGACGACCGGGGCCGCTACCACCAGGACCTGGCCGAGGTCTGCATGCACCTGGGCCGCCCCGACGAGGCGCTGCGGCACCTGACCCGGGCGGCGGAGCAGCATCTGCGGTACGGCAGCCGCGTGGACGGCTTCTGCGCCTACAGCAACGCCGCACAGCTCAGCGTGGACCTGGACCGGATCGAGGACGCCATCGCGCTGCTCGACTCCGTACTGGCCGAACCCGATATCGCGAACGGCGAGTTGGACGACCGGTTGACCGCCCAGCTGCGGCTGATCCGGGCCCGCGCCCTGCACGCGGGCGGCGACCTCAAGGCGGCCACGGCGGAGTTCGCCGAGCTCGCCGCCGAGTCGGCCGGGTGGGACGACGACCCCGGCAGCCACGCCATGATCGCCGGCGAGACGGCCGTACTCCTCGCGGAGACCGGCGAGTTCGGTGCCGCGCGCGCCGCCCTCGACCAGGCGCTGGCCGCCCACGCCAAGGCTCCGCGCTACGAGCAGATCAGCAACCACCTGCGCGAGGTCGCCCGTCTGCAGGCCAAGCAGCAGGGGACGGAAGGTCTCCGCGACGCGCGTGCCCTGCTCGCCGACGCCGAACGGGTCGCCGTGGCGGCGGACCGGAACGGGTTCAAGCCGATGGGCCGTTCCCTGGAGACGGCCCTCGCGTACGAGCACGGCCGTGTGAACGCCTATGTGGGCGAGTACGAAGGCGCGTTGGCCGCCCTTGACCAGGCCATCTCCTTGCTCGGCGACCTCGGCCCCGCGGACGGACGGCTCGGCGAGTGGACCGAGTGCGTGCGCCTCGCGGGCGCCGTCGAGGGCCTCTACATGGAGCGCACCGCCCCGGCCCTCGCCCGGGTGGACACGGCGATAGCCCGGCTGACCGCGATGGGGGCGGCCGAGGAGGCCGCACCGCTGACCGAACTGGCGGCTCAACTCCGGGACGAGTGACGAGGCGGGGCCGGCCCGGAATCGGGCCGGCCCCTGTGCCTACCCCGGGCACGCCACCCTGGGTTAGGGTTACCTAACTTGATGTCCAGGGGTGGGGAGTTGGCGGTGGCCAGGAGCGGCAAGTACCTCAAGCCCGAACAGCGGGATTTCCTCGTCGTCCAGGCCGTGGCCCGCAAACAGATCAGCCCCGGCTTCGTCCGCGTCACCCTCGGCGGCCCCGCCCTGCGGGGGTTCACGCCCCTGGGATACGACCAGTGGTTCCGCCTGTTCCTGCCGGGCGAACGCGGCCTGCGGCTGCCCAAGCGCACGGGCGGGCTCTGGGTCGCCGAGTACATGCTGATGTCCAAGGACACCCGGCCGGTCGGCCGCAACTACACCGTGCGCGCCCACCGCGAGCAGGGCGTCCACAGCGACGGGCCCGAGATCGATGTCGACTTCGCCCTCCACGAGGACGCCGAGGGCGGGCTCGGACCGGCGTCAGCCTGGGCGCGCGACGGGGCGGAAGGCGACGAGGCCGGCATCCTCGACGAAGGCATCACCTTCCTGCCGCCCTCAACGGCCCGCCACCATCTGCTCGTCGGCGATGAGACGGCACTCCCGGCCATCGCGGGGATCCTCCGCTCGGCGGGCGGGAGCGGAGGCGGGACCCGGGGCGAGAGCCAGGCCGCAAGCGCGGGCGGAGGCGTACCCGTCCACGCGTACATCGAGATCCCGCACGAGGACGACATTCAGCCGCTCGACGCCCCCGAAGGCAGCACCGTGCACTGGGTGACCAGGAAGAGCGGCGCCGCTTGCGGTGACGGCGTGCTGGCCGAGGTCAAGGCGGCCGACCTGCCGGACGGCCCCGGATACGCCTGGGTGGCCGGCGGCCGGAGGCTCGCGACCGAGGTGCGGCGTCATCTCGTGGGCGAGCGCGGCTTCCCGAAGGACTCGGTGACGTTCACCGGCTACTGGCGCTGACGGGACCGCGCGGAAGCCGCCCTCGCGCTGACGGGACCGCGCGGAAGCCGCCCCGTCGCTGACGGGAATCGCGCGGCAGCCGCCACAGCGCCCACCGAGCGGAACGCGCCGCACCGCCCACGGGAACACGGCACCGTTCCGCCCACAAGAACACGGCACCGTTCCGTCCCGAACGCTGCCGGACCACGGCAATGCGCAGCCGTACGCACCCCTGCCAGCATCCGGACGTACACAGGTACGACACGGGGGCGAGGGGACGAACATGGCGCGAACACGGGCGCAGAGCGCGCGCAGGGTGATCTCGGCGGTGGCCGCCGGGGCCGACCCGCGGCAGCTGGCCGAGGAGGAGATCCGGCGGCGCGTCGGCGGCGAGGGCGAGCCCTTCACGGCGCGCGGCGGCTTCGCACCCGAGGAAGAGGGGATGGACCCGGCCGACTTCCCGGCCGCGCGGGAACAGGGCGGCTCCCTGGCGACCGTGATGGTCCAGAAGACCGTCTCGCTCGACGAGGCCGGCGAGGCGCTCAACCAGAGCGAACAGCGGCGCGAGGACGGCGAGAAGGTCCATGTGATCTGTCCGATGGTGCTGCCCAAGGGCCGCTCCTTCATCAGCATGCTCCCGGTGCTCGTGCTCCTCGTCATCGGCGCCGTGGGCACGGCCGTGGTCTCCGCCGCGGACGGCTCACCGCTCACCCATCCCTTGTTCGGCGCGCACTACTGGGTCATCGCGCTCGCCGCGGTCGCGTTCGTGTGGTGGCGGCAGGGCATGGTGATGGTGCCGGACGGCTGCCAGGCCCTGATCACCCGCTTCGGCAAGCTGGAGAAGGTGGTCGGACCGGGGCGCGTGACGCTGATCAGCCCGTGGAAGCGGGTCTCGTACATCGTCAACACCACCCGCGAATACCCCTTCAACGCGCCCGTGCGCGAGGCACCCACCACGGGCGGCGTGAAGGCCTCGATCGATCTGTTCATCCAGTTCCGGATCAGCGATCCCACCGAGTTCGTCTACACCCTCGGCGCGGTGCGCGGTTTCGAGGAGAAGCTCGCCAACGCGGTCAGCGAGACCATCCGCAGCCTCATCTACGAGCAGGAGGCCGCAGGCATCTACGACATGGTCGGCGAGGACACCGGCCGGCTCCTGGAACAGCTCAACCACCAGTTCCGCCCCGCGGTCGAGCTCACCAACGCCAACATCACGCACGCCGAGCCCTCCGACCAGGCGTACCGGATGGACCTGGCCGCACCCGAGATGGTGCGGATGGCGAAGGAGGCCTACACGCACGAGTACGCGCTGATGCTGCGCAAGGAGCAGGACGAGGGCGATCTGAGCAAGGAGCTCGCGACCAGCCACGAGATCCTCTCCGCGATCCAGGCCGATATCGCCCAGTACCAGGCGCAGATGGACACCGCCGTCGAGCGCGAGACCAACCGCGCCCAGGCCCTGGCCCACCAGCGCTATGTCCAGGCCGAGTCGGAGGCGAAGGCGAACGCGGCGCTCCTGGAAGCGCAGGCCCTCGACATCCGGGCGGTGACCGCGGCCCAGGCGCCCGAGATCCTCGAATACCGCCACCAGCGGCAGATCCTCGACACCCTGGAACAGGTCGCCGACCATCTGCCGCACCTGGTGCGGATCGGTGGCGCGGACGCCGACGGGGCGGCCGGGGTCGACTTCCTGCGCCTGGCACGGGAGTTGGTGGGGGAGCGCGGCGAAGCTCTGTTCACCGAGGCCGACATGGCGGCCGTACGGGACCGTCTCGACGAGGTCGAGACGCGGATCGCCGCCCGCCAGGAGGAGATCGACGAGCTGCTCGCGGCCGAGCGGCCGACCGTCGTGGCCGTCATGGAAGGGGCGGGCCCCGAAGAGGCCGTCACCGAGGAGACCGTCAACGAGGAGGGCGACGCATGAGCACCACCCGTACCCACCGCCGGTCGGTCATCTCCGAGGCCGTCGCGCCCTGGAGCCGCGTCGCCCAGCTGCTGCGCGGGGGCGAGGCCGGCACCCTGATCCCCGTCATCATCCCGCGCAGCACCCGCCGTCTGTGGTGGATGCTCCCGCTGTGGCTCGGCCTGTTCACGCTGCTCGCCGGGGTCATGCTGTCCCTGCGCGAAGCCGAGTCCGACGGCCTCGGCGATCTCGCGTACGGTGCGCTCGCGACGCTCTCCTACACGTCCGGTGCGCTGTTCCTGGTGATCGGCGTCCTGTGGTGGTGGCGCTCCTCGATCGTCGAGATCGAACAGGGCACCAACGGCGTCCTGACCCGCTACGGAGCCGTCACCCGCACCCTCGAAGCGGGCCGCCACTATCTGTGGCACCCCTGGTCGCGGGTGGACTTCGTGGTCGACACGGCCACCGAAATCCCGTACTCCGCACCGGTGATGGCCTGCCCGACCCGGGAGAACGTGCCGCTGCGCTCGATCGAGTTCTTCCTCAAGTTCCGTATCACCGACGCCGTCCTTTTCGTACGGACCATCGGCGCGGGCAACTTCGACCTGGTGCTCTCCAGCGCGGTCCAGGACGCCATCCGCCAGCGGGCCCGTCTGGTGAGCACCGAGCGCGCGTACGATCTGCGCGGCTCGGACGTGGCCGATATGCAGCAGCTCCTCAACCGGCAGCTCGACCGCTACGGCGTCCGCATCACCGGCTGCAACATCCCGGATGTCCAGCTGCCCGCCCAGTACCAGCAGCACCTGGCCACCCGCGAGCGGGTCGCCAAGGAGCGCACGGCGTACGAGCAGGAGTGGGGGCTGACGCGCAAGCGCCGTATCGACAGCCTGGGCATGGACATCGAGCGCGCCAAGAAGGTGCGCGACGCCCGCATCGTCGAGGTCAAGGCGGCCCTCAACAAGGCGCGCGAGCAGGTCGCCCAGCTCCTGGAGGAGCAGGAGACCAACGCCCAGCGGGTCCGCTTCGAGATCGAGACCCGCGGCCGCAGCGGTCTGATCTCCGCACAGAACGAGGCCCGCGCCCAGCGCGCCCTGGCCCAGGCCTACCGCGACAACCGGGCGGTCCTCCAGTACGAACTGGCCCGCCGCCGCCTCGAAGTGGGCGCCGAACTGGCCATGAAGGCCCCGCAGCCGGTGGTGGTCCGCACGGACGGCGCCGGCAGCGGCGACACATCGGCGCTGTCCACGCTGCTCGCGGCCCAACTGATCCCGCGGATCGCCGCGTTGCCGCAGGGGAGGCCCGACGAAGGCGACGGCAGCGGCTGACGCGGGCCACGCGGAAGGGGGCCGCCCGGGCTGTAACCCGGGCGGCCCCCTTCCGTCGTCGCTGTGTCAGTCGGTCTTCTTCGACGTATCGAAGTATCCGACCCCGCCCTCCTTGAAGGACTCCGCCGCCTGCTCGGCCTCCTCGGCCGTCAGCGTCTGATCCGCGACCTGGTACATCCAGTCGATCTGCATGTCCCAGACCCGCTCACCGGAGAGCGGCTTGTCCAGGTCCACGAACCAGGTGTTGAAGTTGATGTGCATGTCCGAGCGCGGCACATAGCTCTTGCTGCTGCGGTACAGCGTCTTGCCGTCCATGCTGTAGGTGACGCCGTCCTTGTCGACGACGATGACCATCGTGTGCCAGCCGCCCAGGCGCTTGTCGTGCTCGCGGGTGACGCGCGCGCCGATGTCCTCGAGATCGTCGTTGCGCCAGGTCGTGGTGGTCAGCCGCGGACCCGGGGCGCCCCAGCCGCCGTTCGGCATGTACTCGAAGTCGAGCTCGCTGTACTTGGCGCCCTTGCCGCCGATGGTGAAGAAGGTCTGCTGGATCGGGTCGCCGTTCTTGCCGGAGGCCGGCTTGTCGGCGAACTTGACCCGGGCGGCGTAGGTGCCGGCGCGGAACGTTCCGTTCCTGGTGCCGATCGCCGACTGGCTGGTGCCCGACTTGGTGCCGTCCGTGCTCGCCCTGAGGTTCAGCACCTGTCCGTCGACCGCGTCCTTCGCGCCGGGGAAGGAGATACCGCCCGCCTCCCAGGTGTCCTCGACGCCGGGGCCGCCCTCGCTGGACCGCACCAGCCAGTTGTGCTTGAACAGCGCGGTGTCCTTGGGGCCTTGGTAGTTGAAGTTGTCGAAGACCGCCCCGGCCGGGAGTTCGGTGAAGCCGCCGGCCTCCGTGGTGCCCGTCCCGCCGTCCGGCTCCTCGCCCCAGGCGAGCTTGCCCTGCCGGTACGCCGCGATCTGCTCGGCTTCCGCGTACGCGCTCTTCGTCGCGTCGAAGGACCAGTCGTCGTCCTGCTGGAGCGGCTTGTGGTCGGTGCGGAACAGCTGGAGCTCAAGGCCCTTGCTGTTGCCACCCGGGGCCACCGTGCCCGACTTGTCCGAGAAGCCCAGTTCCAGGTAGTGATCTGCCTTTTCGCTGGGCTTGTCCATGGCGACGATCGTCCCGGACAGGTTCGAGCAGCCGATGTGGGCCTCGACACAGTTGAAGGCGTACGGGGCGTCGTCCTCGGCCGTGAAGTAGTAGCGCAGCTTCACTTCGCTCAACGGCAGGGGCTTGTCGGACGTATTGAGGACCTCGAGCCACGGGCGGGCGGCGTCGGACTCGGCCTTGGTTTCGGTGCGGTAGCGCACCGTTAGGTCGGGTTCGTCCGGATTGAAGTGGTTGTACAGCGGTTTGGCGGCAAAACCCGCACCGGCCAGCACGGCCAGGACGAGCAGGGTTTTGAACACCTTGCCTATTCGGCTGCGGCCTTGAGGCCGCCGGCGGCGGGAGGTCGCCACGGAAAACTCCTTCAGTGGGGCGCGCTGGGCGATGCGCGCCCGGCTGTTGGAACGGCGCCGAGATTACCCGCAGTCGACCGGGGTGTCGGGGCTCGGGCAGGGTGAAGAGTGGATAACGGAAGCCCGGCCTCCTTGTTACCACTGGGTTTGCAGAGAGGCCGACTCTCCAAGGGGCTCAAGGGTTGTACGGAGTGTGCTGTGAGAATCGAGACCGTGCACAAGATGTGAAGAGTTGGCCATTCCTCGATAGCATCACCAGTCGTTTATTCGATTCTTGAGAGAACTTGAGCGCCAACCACCCGCGGGGGTGCCGGCGGCGCCGTGGGGAAAGCGTGGCTGTGAACAGAAGCGCAACCGTGGACCTGGTCGTCGTCGGGCTCGGCTATGTCGGCCTGCCGCTCGCCCGTGCCGCCAGTGCGTCCGGGCTGAGAGTGGTCGGCCTCGACCGCAGCGCGCCGGTCGTCCAGGGGCTGAACTCGGGCGTCTCGCACATTGACGACATCAGTGACGCGGATGTCCAGGCGATGATCGAGCGTGGTTTCCGCGCGGTCGACAACCCCGAGGTCATAGCCGAGGCGGCCGCCGTCGTCATCTGCGTGCCGACCCCGCTGACCGACCACGGTGCCCCCGAGCTCGGCGCCGTCAACGCCTCGGTCGCCGACATCGCCGCCCACATGACCCCGGGCACCCTGGTGGTCCTGGAGTCCACCACGTACCCCGGCACCACCGACGAGGTCGTCCGCCCCGCCCTCGAGGCCGGCGGCCTGCGGGCCGGCGTCGACTTCCACCTCGCCTTCTCGCCCGAGCGCATCGACCCGGGCAACCCGACCTACGGCCTGGAGAACACTCCCAAGGTCGTCGGCGGCACCACCCCCGACTGCACCAAGGCCGCGCGCGCCCTGTACGAGGGTTTCGTCGGCGGGGTCGTCGAGGCCAAGGGCACCCGCGAGGCCGAGATGGCCAAGCTGCTCGAGAACACCTACCGGCACGTGAACATCGCCCTCGTCAACGAGATGGCCATGTTCTGCCGTGAGATCGGTGTCGACCTCTGGGACTCGATCCGCTGCGCCTCCAGCAAGCCGTTCGGCTTCGCCCCCTTCTACCCGGGCCCGGGTGTCGGCGGTCACTGCATCCCGATCGACCCCAACTACCTCTCGTACAAGGTGCGTTCGCTCGGCATACCGTTCCGCTTCGTGGAGCTGGCCCAGGAGATCAACCAGCGGATGCCCGCCCATGTCGTGTCGCGCGCGGCGGATCTGCTCAACGACCAGGGCAAGCCGGTGCGCGGCTCCAAGGTGCTGCTCCTCGGCGTGACGTACAAGCCGGACATCTCGGACCAGCGTGAGAGTCCCGCCGTGGACGTCGCCGAGCTGCTGCTCGAGCGCGGCGCCGACCTCGTCTACTACGACCCGCGCGTGGAGGGCTGGACCGTGGACGGCGCCGAGGTGGCGCGCGTCGACGACTACCTCGAGGGCGCGGCCCAGGCCGATCTGACCATCCTGCTCCAGCACCACAGCGAGCTGGACCTGGACAAGCTGGCCGACCACGCGACGAAGCTTTTCGACACCCGAGGCAAGTCCGCCGACCATCCCCAGGTAGTCAAGCTGTGAGTGATACGGACACGTACATACCCGGCGCCGTCGATACCGACGGCCGCCGCCGGCACAAGCGGCGACGACATCTGAAGGTGTCGTACATCTTCTTCATCGCCATCGCCGCGGTGATCGCCACCAAGCTCGACCCGGACTCGCTCCATCTGTACTCGTTCGGCGCGATGGGCCTGCTGACCCTGAAGATGTTCGGCGCCCTCTTCTACCGGCCCGCGAAGGCCGACCGCGAAGAGCTGATGTACCTGGACAACGCGTGGGTCACCGCGGTCATCCCGATCTACAACGAGGACCCGGTGATGTTCGAGCAGGGCATGCGCTCCCTGCTCGCGCAGAGCCGGCTGCCCAACGAGATCCACATCATCGACGACTGCAGCGCCGACGCCGGCGGCATCCGAGCGGCCAAGAAGATGCGCCGCGAGTTCGAGGCCAGGGGCGTCAAGTACACCGTCAGCATCCAGCCCGAGAACAAGGGCAAGCGTGAGGCGCTCGCGCTGGGCTTCGAGGCGGCTCCGTACACGGACCTGTTCCTGTGTGTGGACTCCGACACCGTGCTCTCCCGCGACACCGTCCGTGAGCTGCTGCTGCCGATGGCGGACCCGAAGATCATGGCCTCGACCGGCATGGTGCTCGCGCTCAACCACGACAGCAACATCTTCACCCGCCTCCAGGACCTCAGGTACGGCAACTCGTTCCTCTTCGAGCGGGCCGCGTACTCGCGTCTGAAGTCGGTCCTGTGCTGCTGCGGCGCCCTGTCCGTCTACCGCGGCACTCTCGTACGCAAGTACCTGCCGGACTTCCTCAACCAGCAGTTCCTCGGCAAGCCCGCCGTCTTCGGCGACGACCGCCGGATGACGAACTACTGCCTGATCGAGGGCCAGGTCGTCTTCCAGGAGACCGCCGTCGGCTACACGGCCGTTCCGGAGAAGCTCCCGCACTTCCTGCGCCAGCAGGTCCGCTGGAACAAGTCCTTCTTCCGCGAGTCCCTGTGGGCCTTCCGCAACCAGAAGAAGTGGCGGCCGGCGTTCTGGCTGACCTGCATGGAACTCGCCCTGTGGCTGATCTTCGGCTCGGCGATGTTCTACTCCATGGTCATCCTGCCGATCATGCACCCGTCGCAGTTCGTCAACCACATCGGCGACTACCTGATCTTCATGGTCCTGATGGGGTACCTGCGCAACGTCCGCTATCTGGACTTCCCGCGCCGCGGCATGGGCTTCATCAAGCGCTTCGGCATGTTCCTGCTCGCCCCGCTGTACGGAGTGATCCAGCTCCTGCTGCTCACGCCGCTGCGCTTCTACGCGCTGCTCACCCTGCACAAGGGAAGCTGGGGCACCCGCCAGGCCGGTGTCGAGGTCTCGGTGGCCGGCCACGAGGACGAGCTCTCCGCCGTCTGGGAGGAAGAGGACCTCAACTCCTCGCAGCAGGTCTCCTCCACGATCGAGATGATGCGCCTCGAGGGCATCGCGCTCGCCCGCACCCAGGCGCACCACACCGGCCGTCAGCTCGCCGGCCAGCCGTATCACGACGAGTACAGCGACGGTGAGTTGAAGGACATCGGCGCCAGCATGCCGCAGCAGCGCGTGGCATGGAGCGGCGTGCCGGGCGAACCGCAGCCCATCCCGCAGCAGGGCCAGCGGCCCGTGTACCAGAGCGGGCAGTACGTTCCGCAGGCGCACAACGGGCAGTACCCGCCGCAGGCGCAGAACGGCCAGTATCCGCCGCAGGCGCAGAACGGCCAGTACCCGCCGCAGGCGCAGAACGGCCAGTACCCGCCGCAGGCCCACCAGGGCCGGTACCAGCAGGAGCCGCACCCGCAGCAAGCCCAGTACCCGCAGCAGGGGCAGTACCAGCAGGCAGCCCAGCACCAGCAGGGGCAGTACCAGCAGGGCCAGTACGTCCAGCCCCAAGGCGCTCACCCGCAGGGTGGGCACATCCCGCAGCAGCCGCAGGGGCCGCACCCCATGGCCGGGCGGACGCGGGGCGGCCAAGTCCCGTACGGCCAAGGGCAGTCCGGGCCGCAGCAGGGCTACCCGCAGGGGCAGCACCCGCAGGGCCCCGGCCAGGCAGGCGGCTATCAGCAGGGCGGTCAGCCGCCCCGCATCCCGCAGCAGCCGCAGCAGGGCGGCCACGGGCAGCAGGGGTACGACGACGGGACGGACCCGCAGGCGGCCGCGTACGGTCAGTCCCGGCGCAGCCGCGAACCGCACCCCCAGGACGGGTGGTTCGGCGAAGGCCGCTGACAGGGCAACAGCAAGGGGCGGGGCCCGGGGCACGGCACCGGGCCCCGCCCCTTGCTGTTCCTGACGACTCTGTTCCTGGCGGCCCCGGCGGCCGGCGTAGTACGTCATGGCCTCCTGCACGGTGAGCACCTCGATGTCCCGCTTCTCGATCTCCTTGAGCAGCTTGCCCAGTCCGGCCTGGCTGATCTCGGTGCTGGTCTTCGGCGGCCCCGCGGTCAGCTTGTGCAGACACAGGATCAGCCAGTCACCGCTCTCCGCACACCGGTCCAGCTGCCCGCCGGGACCGATGACCTTGGCAAGCGTCGTACCGCCGATCCCCGAGCCGTCGTTGATCCCCGTCAGGGCCTTCAGGCGGTACGGCATCGCCGGTGCGAAGGACTCGATCGTCTCGGAGATGATCGACCGCGCCGTGGTGAAGTGGCGCGCGGCGAGCAGATCGACGGGCACGCCGTCGGTGGTCTTCTGGAACGCGCCATGGGGATACGCGAAGTGCTCACTGGTGAACCCGTTGGCGACCAGCCACTCGCGCAACCGCCGGAAGTCCTCGTCCACTTGTTCCGCCGTGAGCTTCGCATAGCTCGCGGTGTGCGCCGAGTTGGCGTACGAATGCCCGGCCATCTCCCAGCCCGAGGAATCCTGCAGGCTGCGCATCTCGTCGATGGTCAGAAACGTGCCGGTGCCGATGGCGTCGGCGATGTTGTAGATGGTGCCGGGCATGCCCAGCTCGTCCATGACCGGGCGCCCCAGATCATGGATCGACTGATGGGAGTCGTCGAAGGTGATCGACACGACGCCCTTGGGGAACTTCGACGTCGTATCCGGCACGGCCTCCACGGCCTGCAGGTTGTAGGTCACCTTGCCCACGCCGTCGTCGTACACCGCGAAGGACAGATCGGTGAAACCGGTCGTCACTGAGGGCTTCCCGGTGGACGAGAGCGCGTACGCGCCCGAAGCGGCGGCGACATCGGCCCACTGCAGGTGGACGGTGACCCATTCGCCGGACTGCACATAGTTGGCGGCGGTCTTCGAGTGGCTGTGGAAGCGCCAGCTGAAGGTGTCCTTGAAACCGCCGCTGCCCAAGTAGAAGACCATCTTGGCCAGATGGTCGACGTTCTCGACCCGGAAGATGAGCCGGAGCATCTTGCCGGTCAGGTTCATCGTCGGCAGTGCGGACTTGCGGATGTACGACTGCGCTCCGGCACCTGTCGTCGTGGCCCGCGCGGACTGTGTCCCGCGCGTGAACACCTCGGTGTCGTCAGGGGAGGACGAAGCAGTGCCGGAGCCGCCTATGGACCAGCCGTGCCCCTTCTGGAACTGCTGGCTCCACGTGGCCCGGCGATAGCGCGGCCGACGGCCCGAGGGAGCGAACGACGGCACGGTCAGACCGTCCACCTGGCTGCCGGCGGGCAGGCTCAGGGCGCCGGTGGCGGATGCCGCCTGCGCGGTGGACGGCATGACGAGGTCCTTGCCGAGCACACCCGCGGCCGCGCCGCCCGCGGTCAGCAGTCCACCGAAGCCCATGAACTTCAGGGCCGAGCGCCGGTTCTGCCCCTTGCCGCCGTCGTCGCCGCCTTTGCCGCGGCCGGCTCGCCGATCGCCGCCGGCCTCGTTCCCGCCCCCCTCCGGTCGGCTCTCGGGGGTCCCGGGCGCGCCGGGCACGGGGGCGGGCTCCCGGCCGCAGGCAGGTTCGGAGCGCTGGCCGTACGCCGGGTCGGGGCGCTGGCCGTACGCGGGGTCGGGGCGCTGGCCGTACGCCGGGTCGGGCTGTCGGCCGCCGTACGCGGAGTCGGGCTGCCCGTACGCCTCGTCGAGCGGCCGGCCGTAACGGTCGGTGCGTGGCCGGCCGTATCCGCCCTCGGAGTATCCGTATCCGGGATCCTGGTCCCCGTATTCGGGCCCGCCCGCCGGGTAGTTGCTGTTGCTCAAGGCGACTCCTCGGTTCCTACAGGGTGAGGACGGTCGACGTGATCCCCCCGGATCCCCCGGACCTTGCGGCTCCCCCGGCCCCTGCGACTTCCGGCTCAGCGAGGCGTCACGCCTGCGACGTCAGGCAACGGAAGATGTGATTTATGTGCCCGGAGTATAGCCGCGCGGCAGAATCCGCCATCGGCCGGCGGCTGATTGTGACGTGGGCCGTGGGATCCTGGACGAGTGACAGGACAGGTACCGCTCGACGATCTCGTACGGCTGCGGCGGGCCCGCGACATGATGGACCGCGACTACATGGAGCCCCTCGACGTCGAGCGGCTGGCCCGGCATGCGCACATGTCGGCCGGGCACTTCTCGCGCAGCTTCCGGGCCGCCTTCGGCGAGACGCCGTACAGCTATCTCATGACGCGGCGGATCGAGCGCGCCAAGGCGCTCCTGAGGCGCGGGGACCTGTCGGTCACCGAGGTGTGCTTCGCGGTCGGCTGTACCTCGCTGGGTTCGTTCAGTACGCGCTTCACCGAGCTGGTGGGGGAGTCGCCCAGCGCGTACCGCGCGCGGGACCACGAGGACGTCTCCGACATCCCGGCATGCGTCGCGATGATCTACTCGCGGCCGCTGCGGAAGGCCAAGCCGGACCCGAAGAAGGGCTAGGAGGCGGCCTCGGCGGGTCGGTCACGAATGGAGAAGCGGAGCGGTCACGCCCGGCCGTACCGTAACGCCATGGATATCAAGCTGAAGCAGTGCTTCATCGCCGTCGACGACCATGACAAGGCGCTCGCCTTCTACCGCGACGCGCTCGGCCTCGAAGTGCAGAAGGACGTCGGCTTCGAGGGCATGCGCTGGGTGACGCTCGCCTCGCCGACGCAGCCCGATGTCGAGGTGGTCCTCGAGCCGCCGCTGGCCGACCCCAACGCCTCGCCCGACGACCGCCAGGCCATGGCCGAGTTGATGGCCAAGGGCATGCTGCGCGGCGTGATCTTCTCGACCGAGGACTGCGACGCGACCTTCGACCGGCTCGCGGCCTCGGGCGCCGAGGTCATCCAGGAACCCATGGACATGCCGTACGGCGTGCGCGACTGCGCCTTCCGCGACCCCGCCGGGAACCTGCTGCGGTTCGCCCAGCGCCCGAAGACCGCCTGAGCCGCATGCTGGTGGGGCGCGGCTACGGCTTGCGCCCCACCGCACAGAACTCGTCGACCTCCGCCGGCTGCCCGAAGGGATTCTCCGACGGGCGCCAGCGCGAGCAGGACACCACGCCGGGCTCCAGGAGTTCGAGGCCGTCGAAGTAGCCGGCGATCTGCTCGGGGTTGCGCAGGTGGTAGGTCGGGCGGCCGACCTGGTTCCAGATGGCGATGGCCTGCTCGAAGGCCTCGCCGGTGACCACGTTGGTGCCGTCAGCGGTGACCAGGTAGCTGCCCGAAGGCAGCGCGTCCACCAGTCGCTTGGCGATCGAGGTCGCCTCCGCGGTGTCCTCGATGTGGCCGAGGATGTTCAGCATGCAGAGCGCGACGGGCCGCTCCAGGTCGAGCAGCTTGCCCGCGCGTTCCAGGATCAGGTCCGGATCGCGCAGATCCGCGTCGATGTAGTGCGTGGCCCCTTCGGGGCTGGACGTGAGCAGGGCGCGCGCGTGCGCGAGGACGACCGGGTCGTTGTCCACGTACACGATGTGCGCGTCGGGCGCCGTGCGCTGCGCGATCTGATGGGTGTTGTCGTGCGTGGGCAGCCCCGTGCCTATGTCGAGGAACTGCCGTATGCCGGCCTCGCCCGCGAGATACGTCACCGCGCGGCTGAGGAAGGCACGCGAGTGCTTGGCGATCGGCACGATGGACGGGTAGATCTCGAAGAACTGGTCGCCGACCGCGCGGTCGACCTCATAGTTGTCCTTGCCGCCCAGCCAGTAGTTCCAGATGCGGGGCGAGCACGGGACGGTGATGTCGATCGCCGGGCCGGGCGCGGGGGCTTCTGCGGTCATGGGGCATCTCCTGAGGGGACGTACAGGATGTATGCGGTACGTGGGGACACGCGTCCTGCGTGCGGTACGCGAGGACACTCGTCGGCTCAGTAGTACTCGTCGAGCAGCTGCTCCAGGAACCGCACGCTGTCCTCGGTGGTCGAGGCGGCCGCGCTGACCTGGTCCATCACCATCATGTAGTTCTCGACATCGGCGCGTTTGTCGAGATACAGGGCGCTGGTGAGCTGTTCGAGATAGACGATATCCGGCAGGTCCGGCTCATCGAAGCGCAGAATCGTTATCGGCCCGCCCGCCGCGGCGAGCCCGCCGGCGCCGAACGGCGCCACCTGCAGCGTGACATGGGGCAGTCCGGCGACCTCGATCAGGCGGCGCAGCTGGGTACGCATCGTGAGGCGGCCGCCCATCGGACGGCGCAGCGCTGCCTCGTCCACCACGAACCAGAGCTTCGGCGCCTCGGGCCGGGTGAGCAACTGCTGCCTGCGCAGCCGTAGTTCGACCTTGCGCTCGATCTCGCGCACCGAACCGCGGGCCTCGCCGAGGCTCACCACGGACCGTGCGTAGTCCGCGGTCTGCAGCAGACCGGGCACGAACTGCACCTGGTAGCTGCGTATCACGGCGGCCGCTTCTTCCAGGCCGAGGATCGTCTCCAGCCAGTTGGGCATGACGTCGCTGTACTTCTGCCACCAGCCGGGGTTGCTCGCGCGCCGCGCCAGTTCGAGATACTCCGCCCGCTCGTCGGTGCCGGAGACACCGTAGAGCGTCAGCAGGTCGGCGACGTCCCGCTCCTTCTGGGCCACCCGGCCCAGCTCCACGCGGCTGATCTTCGCGTGCGAGCCGCGGATCGCGTCACCGGCTTCTTCGCGCGTGATCCCGCGCGCCTCGCGCAGCCGGCGCAGCTGGGTGCCGAGCACGATGCGCAGCACCGTGGGTCCGCCGTGCCGCTGAGCAGGTGTCGACCGGAGTTCGGACGCCCCCGCCACCTCGGGAGCACCCTCTGCCCGAGAGCCCGTCATGCCATCCCCAAGTTCTCGAATCCGCTCGAACAGGGGAGACCCCATGTGCTCCCCGCTGTGTACGCCGTGGATCCGGCGAGTTCTGTTGTGACCGGTGGCCCGCATGCGCAGAAAACAGGGCCCGGGCCGCCCGGCGGCTCAGTGTCGCACCGGCGCGCGCCACGTGTACAGCGTTCCGAACTAAACGTGGTCCAGACTTAGTTGGGCGCCTACGCACGGTAGTCGCGGTACGCGTACCGGTTCTCCGACGCTACGTCAGGTCGTCGAAGTCCCCGTCCTTGGCTCCCGCGACGAACGCCGCGAGCTCGGCTCTCGTATAGATCAGCGCGGGCCCGTCGGGGAAGCGGGAGTTGCGCACGGCGATCTGCCCGTCGGCGAGTTCCGCGACTTCGACGCACTCCCCGTTGGCGTTGGAGCGGCCGCTCTTGCGCCACCGGACACCTTCGAGCGCGGCCGCGGACATGCCGTTGTCATAGTCCCCGGTAAAGGCGTGTGGTGAGCGCATGCGAATCTCTCCCCCTGGGCGTGTACGTGCGGATGCACTTGCAAGCGTAAGCACAGACGTACTTGCAGACGTTCTTGCAGGCGTTCTTGCCGATGTGCTTGCAGTGACGCGGGGGACACCCCACCATGTCGGCGTATGGCCCCATGACCAAGGGCCTTTTCGAACAGGGGAGTTCAGGTGACGACTGCCGCAAGCCGCCCGGAGGAGCTGTTGCTTCCCGCATCAGCGACCGGTGCCGACTCGGCGACGCTGTCGCTCCCCGCCGACTTCGGCTCGGAGAAGGCGGCCTGGGCGTTCGTGGACGCGACCCTGGACCGCTGGCGGCGCACCGCGCTCGCCCCCCGGGTGCACACCGCCGTCGGCGAGCTGGTGGCCAACGCGCTGGAACACGGCCTGTCCGGCGCCGATGCAGAACCCTTTCCGCACCCGCTGGTCGTCGCCGTCCTGAGCGAGGGCCCGGACCTTCTGTGCGCGGTCTTCGACCCGGGCCCTGGCCTCCCGGCCAAGGCGGCGGGCCACGGTCTGCACGTGGTCGACGCGGTGAGCGACGCCTGGGGCTGGACCGAACCGGGCCCCTGGGGCAAGGGCGTATGGGCGGCGGTGACCCGGTCCGGCGGTGGCCCGGCACCGGCCACCGTGCAACGCCTGCTTCTCCTCGCGGAGTTCTTCACGGGCAACGAGCGGCCCCGCCTGGTCACCGCGCAGGCGGCGCCGGGCGTGACGGGACTGTTCCAGGGCCCGGCGAGCGGAGCTCCGTTCAGAGGATCCCCGCCCCCCGAGCAGCCCTGATCCACTGCGGGAACTCGGACAGCAGCCGGTCGTAGAGCTCCTCGTCGGAGACCTTGTCGATGTCGTCGACGGCGAAGAAGCCCACGTTGTCCACGCGCCGGCCCGGCAGGGTGTCGAAGCGCTCGAGCACGCCGTACGAGGCGCGTCCGAGCCCGACGAACTGCCAGAACACCGGTTCCTCGACGGCCTCGCGCAGCTGGGCCTCGATCGCCGCGTTGCGGTAGACCCCGCCGTCCGAGAAGAACAGCACCAGGGTCGGATCGGCCGAGGGATGCTCGCGGACGTAACTGCGCACCTCGGCGATGACCTTCTGCTCCTCGTTCTGGATGCCGACGAGCCGCATGTCGACCTGCTCGTCGAGCAAACCCTTCTTGCGCTTCTTCGGCCGCAGCAGACTGATCTCGCCCACCCGCACGTGCAGTTGGAGCCAGCGCGGCAGTTCACCGAGCCACAGGTCGGGCAGCCGTGCCGGGTTGGACGCGAAGGTCCACGCCTGCATCGCCCCGTCGTCGTCCAGCTGCGCGACGACGGCGGCCATCCGCTCCACGACGCTCGCGACCGTGCCGCGCTGGTAGAGCGCCGACATGGATCCGGACGCGTCGAGCACCAGGATCACCCGGGCCCGTACCCCGGTGGCACCGTGCTTGGCGAGGCTGACGGCGACCTTCTCCTTGCGCAGGTCGAGGCGCTTGCGCATGTCGACGGGGAGGTTCTCCTCGCCTTTGGTCATACGGGGAGGAGGCGGGGGAGTCGGCGCGAGGGAGGGGGCGGGCGCGACCGGAGGCGCGACAGGAGGTGCGGACGGCGGCGCGGGCGGGGGAGCCACCGGCGCCGACGGTACGGGCGCTGACGGAACGGGCGCCGACGGTACGGGCGCCGGGGCAACGGGAGACGAGGCGCCGGGAGACGGGGCCGCGCTCTCCTCCTCGTCCACGCTGATCCCGAAATCCGTGGCGAGCCCGGCGAGCCCCGAGGTGTACCCCTGCCCCACGGCCCGGAACTTCCACTGCCCGCCGCGCAGATAGAGCTCGCCCCCGATGAACGCGGTCTCGCTCCCCGCCTCGGTCTCGAACCGCGCGAGCTCAGCGCCCGTACCGGTGTCGAGCAGCCGCAGCGTGAGCTCGGCGAGCTGCCCGAAGGTCCCGCCGTCCGCCGATGCGGTGAGCACCACCCGTTCGATCTCCGCCTCGAGCCGCGACAGCTGCACCTCGACGGAGTTGGCGACCACGCCCGGCTGCCGTTCGGTGCCCAGGTAGCGCACGGCGCCCGAGGCGTGCTCGGGCTGGTTGTAGAAGATGAAGTCGAGGTCGTCGCGCACCCGCCCGGCCGAGGTGAGCAGCAGTGCGGAGACATCGGCGTCGGGGCTGCCCGGCCGGTCCGCCCAGCTGAGCACCGCGCGTACGGAGGCGGCGGGTACCGGGATGTTGGCGCCTTTGCGCATCGGTGTGGTTACCCCCTCCCCCCCCGCCCCCCCGCCGGGGGGGGGGCGGGGGGGGGGGCGGGCGCGCGCGCCCGCCCCCC